>NZ_WBRZ01000316.1:0-5874 GCF_008923895.1 Pseudomonas sp. GXM4 | reverse complement strand
TCAACGAAGGCGGTTGATGTGCCGACCGAATCGCTGGCAAGCCAGCTCCCACAGGGATTAGGCCACACCCCCTCTCACAATTTTGCTCTGTTCAATCGTCTCCCGGCGCCAGCAGCAGATTGGGTGCCAGACGCTGATAGCCGTCCTGGGCCAGGCGCATGTCCAGCAGCAAACTGCCGAGATCTGCCGACAACGCCTCGGCTTCGGCATCGTTTTCCAGATAGAGCAATTTCAGGTAGCTGTTGCAGCTCGGGCAGACTTCGGCGCGCAGCGGGGCCTGTTCGGCGCTGTGGCGGTCGTCTTCCTCGCTGAGATATTCAAGGCCCTTGCTCTGCTCGCAATACACGCACTTGACCCGCACCACGTGCCATTCACAGGCACACAGCGAACACACCAGATAACGCAAACCGTTGTGCTTGCCGCGATGGCGAATCACCCCGGCCATGGCCGGTGAACCACAGGCCGGGCATTGGCTGAGGCTGTCACCGGGTTTGAGTTGCAGCTGCGGCACGCTCAGCAGCCAGTGGCTCCAGGCGGTTTGCAGCGCCGCGCCGAGAAACGGCACCAGCGCCGCTGGGACTAGCGAGTATTGCCCACTGACCAGCGCCACCGCCCACGCGCGCAACTGGCCGGGACTGGCGGCGCGCAGCGTGTCCAGCGCGTCGACCACCGCAGGCTGATCCGCTGGCACATAGCGCTGCAGCAAAGCATCCAGCCACGGCTGCCAGGCATCCTCGCGCACCAAAGTGTCTGCGGCGAACGGCGGCAGACCGTGCTGCTGACAGGCTTCGAAACGCTGCGCATCAAACGGCGCGGTCAGCGGCGGATCGTCGAAGACCTGCTGCTGCGCCCGGCACAACCCGGCCATCAGCCGCAGATAATCCGCCAACCCATTGCCCTCGGCCAGACGCTCAAGCCGCTCTGCACGCAGGGCAAACAGGTCACGCGGCGGCAGATACAGAAACGGCGGCGAACTGGCCGCCGCCTCGATTTCCCCAGGTTCAAGAATGCTTGGCAAAAGTCAGCCCTTTTTCGTCAGCGGTCGCTCGGGCACGTCCCGAGGCTGTTCGTCGCGGGTCACCTCGCGGTACCACAGTTCATGGTGTTTCTTCGCCCACGGCCGGCTGACCCAGCCATGCAGCATGGCGTCGACCGAACCCTTGATCCACAAACCGGCGTAGATGTGCACGATGATGCTCAGCACCAGCACGAACCCGGCCAGCGCATGCAACAGCATGGCCCAGCGGATCACGCTGATGCCGAAATACGCGCTGAACCACGCGCGCCAGATCACCAGCCCGGTGAACAGCAACGCGAGCATGCACAGCAGTAAAGTCCAGAACAGCAACTTCTGCCCGGCGTTGTATTTGCCCACCGGCGGCACGCTTTCTTCGTCGTTGACCATCACCCGATTGATCCGCCGCAGCCACTGGCGGTCATTGGCGATGAAGAAGTTGGTGCGCCAGAAGCTGAACACCAGACCGAGGAACAGCACGAACATGGCGATGCCCATGTACGGGTGCAGGATCCGCGTCCAGATGCCGCCGCCGAACAGGTTACTGAGCCAGAACAGCGACGGATGAAACAACGCCAGCCCGGACAACCCGGCCATGAAAAACAGAATCGCCACCAGCCAGTGATTGGTGCGCTGGTTGGCGCTGTAACGCAGGATCGTCTTGTTGCTCATGGCCGCTCCTCCCCGCGGGGATCGAAGGTGTGCACCGCCGGGTCGACCACATGCACCGAGGTGTCGGGTGGCGTCGGATGTTCATCCTCCTCGACGCGATTCGGCCCGATGCGCACGTAGTGGAAGAACCCGGCCAGCACCGCCGCGCCCATCGCCAGCAGGCCGAGGGGTTTGCTGATGCCTTTCCACAAACCCACCAGCGGACTGATCGCCGGATGGTCCGGCAAACCGGCGTAGATTTTCGGCGTGTCGGCGTGGTGCAGCACGTACATCACGTGGGTGCCGCCGACGCCTGCCGGGTCGTACAAACCAGCGTTTTCAAAACCACGGCTCTTCAGGTCGACGATGCGTTCAGCGGCGTGTTCTTTCATGTCTTCCTTGGTGCCGAAGACGATCGCGCCGGTCGGGCAGGTTTTCACGCAGGCCGGCTCCAGCCCTACCGCGACCCGATCGGAACACAGCGTGCATTTGTAGGCCTTGTGATCCTTCTGCGAAATGCGCGGGATGTTGAACGGGCAACCGGTGATGCAATAGCCACAGCCAATGCAGTGGTCCTGATCGAAATCGACGATGCCGTTGGCATGCTGAATGATCGCCCCGGGGCTTGGGCACGCGGCCAGGCAACCGGGTTCGGCGCAGTGCATGCAGCCGTCCTTGCGGATCAGCCACTCGAGATTGCCAGCGTCGGTTTCGTGCTCGGTGAAGCGCATCAGCGTCCACGAATCCGCCGTCAAATCCTGCGGATTGTCGTAGGTGCCGTGGTTGTGGCCGACCTCATCGCGCAGCTCGTTCCATTCCGAGCAGGCGACCTGGCAGGCCTTGCAGCCGATGCACTTGGTCGTGTCGATCAGCTTGGCAACGCCCTGCTGAGTCCTTACCGACGGCGGCGCAGTGGTGGTGGCCGAGCGGGCAATGATGTCTTGGCTGGCCATTTACAGTTTCTCCACGTTGACCAGGAATGACTTGGATTCCGGGGTCTGAGTGTTGCCATCGCCGAGGAACGGCACCAGGGTGTTGGTCAGATAACCGTGGCGCGTCAGGCCGGTGAAACCCCAGTGCAGCGGGATGCCGATCTGATGCACGACCTGGCCGTTGACCTGCAGCGGCCGGATCCGTTTGGTCACCACCGCCACCGCTTCGATAAAGCCGCGCTTGCAGCTGACGCGCACGCGATCACCGGCAGCAATGCCCTTCTCGTTCGCCAGCACTTCGCCGATTTCCACGAACTGCTCAGGCTGGGCAATCGCGTTCAACTTGCAGTGCTTGCTCCAGAAGTGGAAATGCTCGGTGAGCCGGTAACTGGTGCCGGCGTACGGGAAGTCCTTGGCCTCGCCGAGGGTCTCCCAGACCGAATCAAAGATCCGCGCGGCCGGGTTGCTGGTGGCCTTCTTGTTCTGCGGGTGCAGCGGGTTGATGCCGATCGGCGTTTCGAACGGCTCGTAGTGCTCAGGGAATGGGCCTTCGTTCATCTTGTCGACGGCGAAGAACCGCGCGACGCCCTCGGGGTTCATGATGAACGGATTCATCCCGGCTTCCGGCGGCACGTCGGCCTTGTAGTCAGGGACGTCGGTGCCGGTCCAGGCCTTGCCGTTCCACCACACCAGCCGCTTTTTTGGGTCCCACGGTTTGCCCGCCGGGTCCGCCGAAGCACGGTTGTAGAGGATTCGCCGATTCGCCGGCCACGCCCACGCCCAGCCCTGATGCTGGTGCATGCCGAACGGGTCGGCATTGTCGCGACGGGCCATCTGATTGCCGGCTTCGGTCCAGCTGCCGGCGAAAATCCAGCAACCGGACGCGGTGCTGCCGTCATCCTTGAGCAAACCGAAGCCGGCCAGTTGCGTGCCGGCCTTCACAGTTACGCCGCTGGCATCGGTGAAATCGCTGACAGCGGTGCCGTTGATTTCCCGCGCCAGTTCTTCCGGCGAAGGCTCGTCGGGGATCTTGTATGGCCACGACAGTTTCAGCAGCGGATCAGGAAACTTGCCGCCCTCGCTCTGATAACGCTGGCGCAGGCGTAGGAACAGTTCGCTCATGATGCGGATGTCGGTCTGCGCTTCGCCGGGGCCGTCGGCGCCTTTCCAGTGCCATTGCAGCCAGCGGCTGCTGTTGACCAGCGAGCCGTCCTCTTCAGCGAAACAGGTGGTCGGCAGGCGAATGACTTCGGTCTGGATTTCGGCGGTTTTCACATCGTTGTAAGGCCCGACGTTCTGCCAGAACTCCGAGGTTTCCGTGGCGAGCGGGTCCATCACCACCAGCCACTTGAGCTTGGCCAATGCGCCCATCACGCGGTTCTTGTCCGGCAACGCAGCGATCGGATTGAAGCCTTGGCAGAAATAGCCGTTGACCTTGCCCTGGCTCATCAGGTCGAACATCTTCAGCACGTCGTAGTTGGGGATGTCGAGCTTCGGCAAATGGTCGAACAGCCAGTTGTTCTCGACGGTGGCGTTGGCGCCGTACCAGGATTTCATCAGGCTGACGTGGAATTTGCTGTAGTTCTGCCAATACGAAAGCTGCCCCGGTCTTAGCGGCACCTGCGTACGTTTGAAGATGAACTGGCCGTAATCCTGTTCGCTGTCGGTAGGCAGCGTGAGGTAGCCGGGCAAGGCGTTGGACAGCAGACCGAGGTCGGTCAGGCCCTGGATGTTCGAGTGCCCGCGCAGCGCATTGACACCGCCGCCAGGCATGCCGACATTGCCCAACAGCAATTGCACCATCGCCGCGCTGCGGATGATCTGCGCGCCGATCGAGTGCTGCGTCCAGCCGAGGGCATAGAGAATCGTCATGGTCTTGCCCGGCGTCGAGCAGGTGGCGATCTCTTCCCAGATTTTCTGCATGGCGTCGACCGGCATGCCGCAGATCTGGCTGGCCAGGTCGATGTTGTAGCGGCTGTAATGCTGCTTCATCAGTTGATAAACGCAGCGCGGGTCTTGCAGGGTCGGGTCGACGCGGACGAAACCGTCCTCGGCGAATTCGTAACCCCAGCCGGACTTGTCGGTGTAGCTGCGTTTTTCCGCGTCATAGCCGCTGAACAGGCCGTCTTCGAAGCCATAACCGGCTTTGACGATGAACGACACGTCGGTGTAATTGCGCACATATTCGTGCTGGATCTTGTCCTCGGTCAGCAGGTAATTGATCAGCCCGCCCATGAAGGCGATGTCGGTGCCGGTGCGGATCGGCGCGTAATAGTCGGCCACCGAAGCGGTCCGGGTAAAACGCGGATCGACCACGATCAGCCGCGCGGCGTTATGCGCCTTGGCCTCGGTCACCCATTTGAAGCCGCACGGATGCGCTTCTGCTGCGTTGCCACCCATTACCAGGATCAGATTCGCGTTGGCGAT
The DNA here is from genome assembly GCF_008923895.1 of Pseudomonas sp. GXM4. NCBI lineage: Bacteria > Pseudomonadati > Pseudomonadota > Gammaproteobacteria > Pseudomonadales > Pseudomonadaceae > Pseudomonas > Pseudomonas sp. GXM4. The sequence continues at coordinate 849 of NZ_WBRZ01000316.1, read as the reverse complement.
ATCGGTCCAGGTGTTGGTCATGGCACCACGGCCGTACGTCGGGGCAAGACTTGCCACCGTCGGACCGTGTCAGACACGCGCCTGGTTATCGAACCCCAGCAGACCGAGGCTGCGAATCACCTTCTGGGTGATGTAGCCGGCTTCGTTGGATGCCGCCGACGCCGCAAGGAAACCGGTGGTCAGCCAGCGATTCACGGTTTGCCCGTTGGCATTTTTCTCGATGAAGTTGGCGTCGCGGTCGGCCTTCATCAGGTCGGCGATGCGATCGAGGGCTTCGTCCCAGCCGATGCGCGTCCATTCATTGCTGCCGGGCTTGCGCACCTGCGGATACTGCAAGCGGCCGGGGCTGTGAATGAAGTCGAGCAGGCCCGCGCCTTTCGGGCACAGCGTGCCGCGATTGACCGGGTGGTCGGAGTCGCCTTCGATGTGAATGATGTTTTGCGCCACGTTCTTGCCGGCATCGCCCTGGCTGTACATGATCAAACCGCAACCGACCGAGCAATACGGGCAGGTGTTGCGGGTTTCACGGGTGTGGGCGAGCTTGAAGTGACGCACCTGCTCGGCGAAGGCCGCCGTCGGGGCCATGCCCAACGCGCCCAGGCTTGAGCCTGCAAGGCCGATACCGGCGACCTTGAAGAACTGACGACGGCTGAGATCCATCGTGCACTCCTGATCAGGTGGAACCCGGTACTTGCGCCGGGCTTTATCTGGACAATCACGGTTGCGACGCCTTGGCGCCGACTTTTTCACTGTAGACAAAGACCTTGCCGATTGTGTGAAAACCGACCGTCGGGTGTTTCATCTGCAATGTCGAGGTATTGATCGTTCCCACGCTCTGCGTGGGAATAC
>NZ_WBRZ01000315.1:0-5915 GCF_008923895.1 Pseudomonas sp. GXM4 | reverse complement strand
CCACAGGGAGTTTGTGTCATCCACTGTGGGAGCGAGCCTGCTCGCGAAGACGGCATCGGCTTCACCGCAGATTCAAGCCTTGCTCTCAACTGCTCGAACGACGCCAACCCGACGCTCCAGATTCAACGCCAACACACTGATCAACACCACCACCGCTCCCATCAGCACCATCAACGTCGGCCGTTCACCCAGTCCCCACGACGCAATTCCCATGGCCGTCGGCGGTATCAGATACAAGGTCATCGTCGCCCGACTCAAGTCCACATGCTTGAGCACGAAACCCCAGGCCAGATACGCCAGCGCGCTGGGAAACACCCCCAGCATCAGCACCGCCCACTGCGCACGCGGCGGCGCCTGCATCACGGCGTCAGCCAGCCCCGGCAGATAAATCAGCAACAGCAACGTCCCCGACCACACCGCGTAGCAGCCCAGGCTGAAGCCGTCGTAGCGCCGCGCATGATGCTTTTGCAGGGCGAAATAGAGGCTCCAGGAAAGCGCCGCCAACAAGATCAACAAGCCATGGGCATTGATAGCGCCCATGCCCTTGTCGCCGCTGACTACGATCACCACGCCGACAAATCCAAGCAGCACACAGCTCCAACGCCAGGCGCTGACGCGTTCCTTGAACACAAAGCACGCCAGCAGCGTGCTGAATAACGGGCTCGATTGCGCCAGCACGCTGGAAGCCCCGGCACTGATGCCTTGCTGGCCGATGTTCAGGGCGACGTGATGCAGGCTGACGGCGAAGAAGCCCAAGGCAAACAGTAACGGCACATCGCGCCACTGCGGCAGGCGAATGCCTTTGAAAATTGCGATCAGCGCCATCAACAGCGACGCCAGCAGAAAACGCAGCAAGGCCAGATGTCCGGGCTCATACCCTTGCAAGCCGATGTGAATGCCGGTGGGCGAATAACCCCAGCAGCCGACGACAAACGCCATGGCCAGGATGATTTTGCAGGTAGAAGTGGAAGTCATGATCGAGGCACCAGGGCAGTGGATGCGCCGAGTATCCGGGCGCCCGATCATTCGCCACAACTGACTTATACTGCGCTGACTGTTCACTCAGAGTGATGATTATGGAGCTGGCGCAAATCCGCATGTTCAAGACTGTGGCCGAGGTCGGCAGCATTGCCCGGGCCGCCGAAAAGCTGTTCTGCGTGCCGTCGAACATCACTGCGCGGATCAAAGCGCTGGAGGCCGAGTTGGGCGTGGCGCTGTTCTTGCGCGAGGGGCGCGGACTGCGCATCAGCCCGGCGGGGCAGACCTTTCTGGTTTATGCGGAAAAGATTCTGGCGCTGACCGTCGAAGCCAAACGCGCGCTCGACCCGGCCGCCGAGCCGTCCGGACCGCTGCGCATCGGCGCCATCGAGTCTTCGGCGACCGGGCGCTTGCCGCGCCTGCTGGCGAAATTCCACAAGCGTTATCCGCAAGTAGCACTGGAACTGACCACCGGCACCTGGAGCCAGTTGCTCGACGACACCGTCAACCATCGTCTTGATGGCGCGATTGTCGCGGTGGATGTCGAACGTGCTCAGCTCAAACGCACGCCGATGTATCGAGAGGAATTGTTACTGATCGCCTCGACTTCATTCGGCCCGGTGCGTGACATCGCGGATCTGCAAGACAAAACCCTGTTCATGTGGCCACCGGGTTGCCCATACCGCGCGGCACTTGAGCATTGGTTACTGCGCCGAGGGCAGGCGCTGCCGATTGTCAGTCTGGCCAGTTACGGAGCGATTGTCGGCTGCGTCAGCGCCGGTGCCGGGGTGGCGCTGGTGCCCAAGGGCGTGTTCGAGCAGTACGCCAAAGGCGCGGGCTGCGAGGGTTACGAGTTTGCTGAACTGATGGCGATCGAGAATTTGTTTTACTGGCATGAAAACGCCGGTGTGCACCCGGCGCGCGAGGCGTTTGTAGGGATGTTGCGTGAGGAGTTTGCCCAATAGAAAAGCGGCGCTCACCCCAGCCCTCTCCCGGAGGGAGAGGGGGCCAACCGAGGTGTCTTGCGTCAGACATCGACCTGAAAGTCCGAGCCGATTATGGATTCACGAGCACAACCAGCGCTGTGTAGTTTGCGGATTCAGCGGTCCCCGTTCAGGTCAGCGTATCTCTGAAATATCCCCCGATCAGTCCCCTCTCTCTCTGGGAGAGGGCTAGGGTGAGGGGCTTTTCAGGTCCGCGGCAAATCCCGCATCAACAACCCAAAGCGCAAATCCACCGCATCCGGTATCGGCACGTACACCGTATGCCCGTCCCCCGGCGCCACTTCGATCGCTTGCCCGCTGACGCTCTGCAATTCATGCAGATCAAAATGGAAATTGCCCTTGGGCGTCATCAGTTCCAGATGATCGCCCACGGCAAAACGATTCTTCACTTTCACTTCGGCCAGGCGATCACGGCGCTCGCCGGTCAGCTCGCCAACGAACTGCTGCCGCTCCGACACCGAACTGCCGTGCTGATAGTTCTGATATTCGTCATGCACATGCCGGCGCAGAAAACCTTCGGTGTAGCCGCGCTGGGCCAGCGACTCGAGATCCAGCATCAGGCTGCGATCGAACGCGCGCCCGGCCACGGCATCATCGATCGCCCGGCGATACACCTGCGTGGTGCGCGCGCAGTAGAAATGCGATTTGGTCCGGCCTTCGATTTTCAATGAGTGCACGCCCATGCGCGTCAGGCGCTCGACATGCTGCACGGCGCGCAGGTCCTTGGCGTTCATGATGTAGGTGCCGTGTTCGTCTTCGAAAGCCGGCATCAATTCATCGGGGCGGTTGGCTTCCTGCAACAGAAAGACCTGATCGGTCGGTGCGCCGAGGCCCAGCGTCGGCTCGGGTTGAAAGGTCTGGACGATCTCGCCGAGCTGGTTTTGTGTGGCTTCTTGCGCCGTGTACTTCCAGCGGCAGGCGTTGGTGCAGGTGCCCTGATTGGCATCGCGCTTGTTCATGTAACCGGAAAGCAGGCAGCGCCCGGAATAGGCCATGCACAGCGCGCCGTGCACGAACACTTCCAGCTCCATGCCCGGCACCTGCTCGCGGATTTCGCCGATCTCTTCCAGCGACAATTCGCGCGACAGAATGATCCGGCTCAATCCCTGTTGCTGCCAGAACTCGACGCTCGCCCAATTCACCGTGTTGGCCTGCACCGAAAGATGAATCGGCATCTGCGCAAAATGCCGGCGCACCAGCATGATCAGGCCCGGGTCGGACATGATCAGCGCATCCGGGGCCATCTCGATCACTGGCGCCAGATCCTTGAGGAAAGTCTTCAGCTTGGCGTTGTGCGGGGCGATGTTGACCACCACATAAAAGCGCTTGCCCTGCGCCTGCGCCTCACGGATGCCCAGCGCCAGGTTGGCGTGGTCGAATTCGTTGTTGCGCACCCGCAGGCTGTAGCGCGGCTGGCCGGCGTAGACCGCATCGGCGCCATAAGCGAAGGCGTAACGCATGTTTTTCAGGGTGCCGGCGGGGGCGAGAAGCTCGGGGGCGATGAGAGTCTGCATTTGGGTGTCGGTCGCAAAAGCCGCGCAGGGTAGGGCAGCTGTTGCGAGGGTTTATTGATCTGGATCTATGCTCCATGAATAAACATGGCACTCGCGCGCTCGGCGGCTGACTAAGTGGGGCGGGCGTGCGTGACGCCTGACTGACATGGACCGGATATGAACGAAAAGAGTCTGCAATTCAAATCCCTGACAGTGCTGCTGGTGCTGGTCACGGTGGCCTTTATCTGGATTCTGCTGCCGTTTTACGGCGCGGTGTTCTGGGCTGTCATCCTCGGCATTCTGTTTGCGCCGGTACAGCGCAGGTTGCAGCAGAAGTTTGGCTGGCAACGCAACGTGACGTCGTTGTGCACCTTGAGCCTGTGCCTGGTGATCGCGATTCTGCCGGTGATCATCGTCAGCATCCTGCTGGTGCAGGAAGGCGCGACGGTCTACAAGAACATTGAAAGCGGCGAGCTGGACATCGCTGCGTATCTGGCGCAGTTCAAGCACAGCCTGCCGCCGTACTTTCAGCACTTGCTCGACCGCTTTGGCATGGGCGAACTCGACAGCTTGCGCGAGAAGATCGTCAAAGCGGCGATGCAGGGCAGCCAGGTGCTAGCGACTCAGGCGTTCAGCTTCGGCCAGGGCACATTCGAATTCGTGGTGAGCTTTTTCATCATGCTGTATCTGCTGTTTTTCTTTCTGCGTGACGGCCCTGAGCTGGCGCGCAAGATGCGCACTGCCGTGCCGCTGGAAGAAAACCACAAGCGCCGCCTGCAACTGAAGTTCAACCGCGTGGTGCGCGCGACGGTCAAAGGCAACGTGGTGGTGGCCGTGACCCAAGGCGCGCTGGGCGGGTTGATTTTCTGGTTTCTCGACATTCCCAGCGCGTTGCTCTGGGCGGTGCTGATGGCGTTTCTGTCGCTGTTGCCAGCGGTGGGCGCGGGGATTGTCTGGGCGCCGGTGGCGGTGTACTTCCTGCTCAGCGGGATGATCTGGCAGGGCGTGGTGCTGGGATTGTTCGGAGTATTCGTGATCGGCCTGGTCGACAACGTGCTGCGCCCGATTCTGGTGGGCAAGGATACGAAAATGCCCGATTACCTGATTCTGGTTTCCACCCTCGGCGGCCTCGCGGTCTTCGGCCTCAACGGCTTTGTGATCGGGCCGCTGATTGCCGCATTGTTCCTGTCGAGCTGGGCGCTGTTCGTCGAGACCAAGCCCAAGGTGCAGCTGCCTTAGGCATGAAACGTGTTGCTGGCGACTTGTTGCGACAAGGCCTGTGCTGCTGGCAAGGAGGTGAGCGGGCCGCTGATTGGCTCGCCATCGCGCACCAGATACCAGCAAGCGAGCAAACCGGATGCACGCAGCGAAGCGGGAACTGCGCTGCCGATCACCGACATGATTTGAACCTGTGCCATGGGAAAACCTCCATCAAACTGATGGGGTTACCTTAGGGATTTGCCGGCACGACGGACAATCAACGCTTTCGATAGTGGTCATTGATGCCAGTGAGGTCTGGCGTCATTCCACCACTTGATCGAGCATGTGCATGACTTCTCGTTCATTGAGCAGGCCCTTGTGCACGAGATTTTCGGCGAGCAGGGACAGCAGCTTGGCGCAGCGATGGCCTTCCAGATGCTTGAGCTCGGTAAGTGCGCTGTACACCTTGCTCGAGGTGCACAGACCGACGATGCGGTGCGGGTTTTGTGTGGGCATACAGTCGTCCTTGTTGTTATCGATCTGTTGTTTACGGACGGATTCAGATTGCGGTTCCGTCATGACAAAGCGGTGACCGTTCGATGAAAAAAGCCCGACGGTCGATTCCATCATGCCGACTTTAGCTGCTCGAACTGTCCTCACAGCGACCTTGGCGCGATTTTTTCAGACGTTGGCCGACCAGCGGTCATAAAAAAGCCCTGCTCGAAAGCAGGGCTCTGTGTTGCGCTTACCAGCGTGGACCGCCGTAGTAGCCATGCGGGCCGCCGTAGTAGCCGTGGGGCCGACCGTAATAACCACGAGGCGGGCCGTAATAGACGGGGGCCGGCTGCACGTAGACCGGTTGTTGTACATACACCGGTGCCGGTTGGTAATACACCGGTGGCGGTGGTTGCTGCACGTAGACCGGTTGCGGCTGCACATAAACCGGTTGTTGCTGCACATACACCGGCCGATCCTGGTTGATCAGTGCCGAGCCGATGATGGCCGAGCCGACGATCGCGCCAAACACTGCAGGGCCCTGCCAGCCATGGCCACCACCCGCTTCAGCCTGGCCGGTGACGGCAAGTGCGCCAATCAACAAAGCCATGATGGGAAGTTTACGAATCATGATAAGTCCTCGGTTCTTCGACCCGGCGCCGCGGCCTGAGTCAGGCCCACAGTTGTCGCGGGGATACAGCTAAGACAGCAAATTTGCGAAATTCAGCACAGCCGCTGGGTAAAT
>NZ_WBRZ01000314.1:0-5965 GCF_008923895.1 Pseudomonas sp. GXM4 | reverse complement strand
GGCACAGAACCCTGTGGGAGCTGGCTTGCCAGCGATGAGGGCAGAACAAACAACATCAAGCGGGGCTGTGTTCTTGCATCGCGGCTTTGTAGATCGAGTTCTTCGGTTGCGCAAACAGCCTTTCCATCATTGGCTCGAAGAAGCTCAGCGGCAGCGTGTCATACGCCGGATCAAACGCCGCCGCGTCGTATTTGGCGCAGAACTCGGCAGTGGCGTGGAACTGCGGATGATCCTTGAATTGCTCGCGCAAGTGCCGGTCCATGCCCAGGTGATGAAAGAAGTAATAGCCCTGAAAGATGCCGTGCTTCTCCACCATCCACAGATTTTCCGCACTCACGAACGGCTTGAGAATCGCTGCGGCGATGTCCGGATGGTTGTAGGAGCCGAGGGTGTCGCCAATGTCGTGCAACAGTGCGCAGACCACGTATTCCTCGTCACGCCCGTCACGAAAGGCGCGGGTCGCGGTTTGCAACGAGTGGGTCAGGCGATCCACCGGGAAACCGCCGAAGTCGCCCTCAAGCAGCTTCAGATGCGCGAGGATCCTCGACGGCAGCTGTCTGGCATAGGCACTGAAATCGGCGGCGATAATCGCCCAGTCTTCCTCGGTGCCGTCCTTCATATGGGTGAAGCGAGCATGGGCATTCATTGGCAGACCCTCATTCAGAACGCCACGCGACCGAGAATCATGTCGCGGTACATGACGAAATCGCCGAGCAGGCTGTACAGCGGATGCTGAAACGTCGCCGGGCGGTTTTTCTCGAAAAAGAAATGGCCGATCCAGGCAAAGCTGTAACCGGCCAGAGGTAGCGCGAGCAACAGCAGCCAGGCGCCTTTGGCGATGCTCAGGGCGAGAATGAAGATGACCAGAGAAGTGCCGATGAAATGCAAACGACGGCAGGTGCTGTTGCTGTGTTCGGCGAGGTAATACGGGTAGAACTCGGCGAAGCTGTTGAACTGCTTGATGTTTTCCACGACCGCGCTCTCTGTGGTGATTGTTCTGGCGACAAGTTGTTCGGCGGGGAGCTTATTTGAGTCTAGAGTGATCATTGGCGTGGGCCAGTGACAATCGGCGCCACTTTAGTATCCTTCGCAAATAGGGCGGTTATCTGCAGCCCGTCATGTAAAAGAATAACAACCATGAGCGAACGAACGACTTCTGCAAGCTGGGCGATGGGGATTGTCAAAGCACTGGAGATGGACGGCCTGGATTGCCGGGTTCTGTTCAAGCAACTGGGGCTGGATTTCAGTGCTCTGGAAGATCCGGATGCGCGTTTCCCGCAGGACTCCATGACCCGGCTCTGGCAGCGCGCGGTCGAGGTGTCCGGCAACCCGGCGATCGGCCTGAACATGGGCAAAGTGGTGCGCCCGGCCTCGTTTCATGTCGCCGGCTATGCGCTGATGTCGAGCAATACCCTGGCTGAAGGCTTCCAGCGTCTGGTGCGCTATCAACGCATCATTGCCGAAAGCGCTGACCTGAGTTTTCGCCTGCTCGACGAAGGTTACGCGCTTATTCTCACCGTGCACGGCGATCATCTACCGCCGACCCGGCAGAGCGCCGAAGCGTCACTGGCCTGCGCGTTGGCGCTGTGCGGCTGGTTGACCGGGCGTCCGCTGCACCCGGTCAAAGTGTTGGTTCAGGGCGATCAGCCGACAAATCTGCAACCTTATAAAGAAGCCTTTCACGCACCGCTGGTGTTCAACGCGCCATACGACGCGTTGATCTTCGAACGGGCCGATATGGAGGCGCCGCTGCCGACAGCCAACGAAGCCATGGCGCTGTTGCATGATCGCTTTGCCGGGGAATATCTGGCGCGGTTCTCCGAGAGTCGCGTGACACACCGGGCACGCCAGGTGCTGTGTCGTTTGTTGCCCCAGGGCGAGCCCAAGCGTGACACCGTGGCGCAGACGCTGCACCTGTCGCAGCGCACTTTGCAGCGGCGCTTGCAGGAGGAGGGCACCAGTTTCCAGCAATTGCTCGACGACACCCGCCGTGAACTGGCCGAACAATATCTGGCGCAACCGAGCATGACCTTACTGGAAATCGCCTATCTGCTAGGCTTTGCCGACCCGAGCAACTTCTTCCGCGCGTTTCGCCGCTGGTTCGACACCACGCCCGGCGAGTACCGCTTGCGCCTGACGCAGGTGCCGGACGCGGTCAATGACGCCAGAACGCCGGAATACACAGCACAAACACCGTAATGATCTCCAGTCGGCCGAGCAGCATGCCGAACGACAGAATCCACTTCGCCGCATCCGGCAACGTCGCGAAGTTGCCGGCCGGGCCGATGGTTTCGCCCAGACCCGGGCCGACGCCGGACACGGTGCTGGCGGCGCCGGTCAGCGCGGTCATCCAGTCGACCCCGAGCAGCGACAGCAGCAGGGCGATCACGCAGATGGTGATGGCGAAGAAGAACGAGAAGGTCAGGATCGAACGGACGATCTCTTCGTCGAGGCGGTGACCGTTGTACTTCTGCTTGATCACCGCGCGCGGGTGGATCAGCTGATTGAGGTTGGCCTTGAGCAGGATATAGGCGACCTGGAAACGGAAAATCTTGATCCCGCCCGCCGTCGAACCTGAGCAACCGCCGACAAAGCCCAGATAGAAAAACAGCATCAGCGAGAAGTTGCCCCACAGGCTGTAGTCGCCGAGGGCGAAACCGGTGGTAGTGACTACCGAGGTCACGTTCAGCGCCACATGCCGCAGCGCTTCCAGCCAATGCAGCTTGGTGGTCCACCAGTACCAGGTGCCGAGCACCAGCCAGGTCACCAGCAACATTGCCAGCAAACCCTGCACCTGTTGATCCCTGATCAACGCACGGCGGTTGCCGCGCAGCGTCGCCACGTACAGGGTGAATGGCAGGCTGCCGAGAATCATGATAACGATCGCCACCCAGTGCACCGCCGGTTGCGTCCACTTGGCCAGCGACTGGTCAGAGGTCGAGAAACCACCGGTGGAAATCGCCGACATCGCGTGGTTGATCGCATCGAACGGGCTCATCCCCGCCCACCAGAACGCCAGGCTGCCCAGAATGGTGATACCGACGTAGGCCGCCACAATCAACCGCGCCACCATGTGCGAACGCGGCATGACCTTCTCCGAACGGTCGGAGGATTCGGTCTGGAACAGGCGCATGCCACCGATGCGCAGCAGCGGCAGAATGGCCACCGCCATGCCGATAAAGCCGATGCCGCCGATCCAGTGCAGCAGCGACCGCCACATCAGAATCCCCGGCGACATGTTGTCCAGGCCGTTGAGCACGGTGGAACCGGTGGCGGTGATGCCGGACATGCTTTCGAAGAACGAGTCGGTGTAGCTGATGTGCTGGGTCAGCAGAAACGGCAGCGCGGCGAAAATGCACACCACCAGCCAGCTGCTGACCGTCAGCAGGTACATGTCGCGCGGGCGCAGGTGAATGTGTTCGGGTCTGCCGGGTATCACCAGAGCGAGGCCGGCGACGAATGTGATCATGCTCGCCCAGAGGAACGACGGCAGGTCGCTGGTGCGCTCGAAAATCACCAGCGTGGCCATCGGCACGACCATGGCCACAGCCAGGGTTATCAGGAAGATGCCGATGATAAAACCAATGATCCGTAAGGTCGGCAACGCCATGAAATCCGCTCGGGCTGGTGGGAGAAGGGCGCCATTCTACCTGTGGGGCAAGGCATGTAAACCGGCAGGCGCTGCGCAGATGAAGCTAGAATAGCCGCACATTTTTCAAAGGAGGTGGCCGATGCAGGCTCTCGACGCGTTGCTCAACCGTGTTTCCGTTCCCCGACTGGTCGAACCGGCCCCCACTGCCGAGCAGCGCGAAGCCCTGTTCGGCGCGGCCCTGCGTGCCCCGGATCACGGGCACTTGCAGCCGTACCGCTTTTTGACCGTCGAAGGCGCAGCGCGTGAGCAAATGGGCGAGTTGCTGGCCGAGGCGGCCCGCCAGCAGAGCGGCGAAGTCAGCGAAGCGATGATCGACAAGGCCCGCAACGGCCCACTGCGCGCGCCGCTGGTGGTTGTGGTCATCGCGAAATTGCAGGAACACGTGAAATACCCGAAGGCCGAGCAACTGCTCACGGCCGGCTGTGCGGCCCACGGTATCTTGCTTGCGGCGTATGCGCAGGGGATTGGCGCGGTGTGGCGCACCGGGGATCTGGCGTACTCCAAGCATGTGGCCGAAGGCTTGGGACTGGTGGAAGGCGAGGAAGTGATCGCGTTTCTCTATCTCGGCACGCCGCAGAAGGAGCCGCGGGTGGCGGAGAAGGTTGATCTGGCTGAGTTTGTCAGCGCCTGGCCCGGTAAAGTCTGAAGATCACAAGCCCCTCACCCTAACCCTCTCCCAGAGGGAGAGGGGACTGATTGGGGGATGCTTTGGAATTACACCGACCTGAGCGACCTTCGCTGAATCCAGCGTCGGGATACCGGACGTCTAGTTTCTGCGAATCCATAAGGTCGATGCACAACGGCAGACAACTCGGTCGGCCCCCTCTCCCTCCGGGAGAGGGTTGGGGTGAGGGGCTTTTTCAGGGCTGGACCACGACTCCCGGTATCAGCGGCAATTCCAGACTCGCCACAAAGCCACCCTGCGGATGATTGGCCAGCGTTAGCGTGCCGCCATGCCGTTCCGCCGCGCGTTTGGCAATCGCCAGCCCCAGGCCATGCCCGGCAGCGGTCTGCCCCGGCGCCCGGTAGAACGGCTCGCCCAACTGACTCAGATGTTCGGTCTGCACCCCCGGCCCGTGGTCGCGCACGCTGATGACAATCCGCTCTCCCTGCCGCGTAGCGTGCAATTCGATCGGCTGATCGCTCGGGTTGAAGCGCTGGGCGTTGCGCAGCAGATTATCTACCGCGCGTTCGATCATCGTCGGCCAGCCTTTGAGATTCAACTGCGGCTCGGCTTGCAGGCGCACGGGCTGCTCGGGGGAGCTGAGCTGCGCATCCTTTTGCAGCGTGGCGAGCAACGCATTCAGGTCCACTTCTTCAGCGCTGGCGTTGTCGGCATCAACTCGCGCCAGCACCAGAATTTCACTGATCAACGCCTCCAGCCGATCGCATTCGCGGGTCAGCCGTGGCCACAGTTTCTCGCGTTCTTCAGGATTGGCCCGCTCGGCCAAGGCCAACGCGATGCGCAGGCGCGCCAGTGGTGAGCGCAGTTCATGGGAGACATCGCGCAGCAATTGGCGCTGACTGCCGATCAGGCTTTGCAGGCGCGCGCCCATGCGGTTGAAATCGGTGGCCAGCACGCCGAATTCGTCCCGGCGGTTGGCCAGTTTCGCCAGACTGTTCTGCTGATATGTGGTCTGCCCCAGATCATGCACCGCGCCGCGCAAGCGACTCAGTGGGCGGGTGATGGAGAAAGTCACGAGCAAACTGAACAGGGTCAGCACCACCAGCGCGATGCCCAGCGCACTAAGCGGCCAGAGCAGGCTTTCGCGGTGCCAGGCGTCGAGTTCGGGGTGCGGGATGCGGTAGATGAACAGGTAGGTATCACCGGTTTTTTCGCTGGTGATTTCGTCGGTCAGACGCCGCCACGGCAAGCGGCGGTCATCGTTGTTCTGGCGCGCTTCGAATGCTGCGGCGCGGCGCGGGAAAGTGCCACGCACCACCGGATCGCCGGTTTCGTTGAGCACTTGAACGTCGATGTGATACTGACGTTTGCGTTGTTCGAGAATGTCCTGCGCGGCTTCTTCGCCCTGGGTTTCGTAAGTCTGCGTCCATTCCGCCGCCAGCGTGTTGAGGCCGGGATGGCGGCTGAGAATCCACGCGTCCTGATTGAGCATGTGCCCGAGCAGAATCGACAGCCCGGCTACCAGAGCGATGGCCAGCCAGAAGCTCGCAAGAATCCGCCAGAACAGTGAACGCACAGAAACTCCTCGAAAATTACACCGTTCAAATGTGGGAGCGAGCCTGCTCGCGAAGACGTAGTGTCAGTCAAACCTTCGCTGGCTGACACACCGCCTTCGCGAGCAGGCTCGC
>NZ_WBRZ01000313.1:0-5974 GCF_008923895.1 Pseudomonas sp. GXM4 | reverse complement strand
GAGAATAAGCAGAAAAAACCTACCCTGGATGCGCCGCCGCCAACAGCTCTTTGGTGTAGGGATGCTGCGGGTTGTCAAACACGTCGTGACTGGCACCACGCTCGACCACCTGACCGTCCTTGATCACGATCATGTCGTGGGCCAACGCGCGCACCACCGCCAGATCATGGCTGATAAACAGGTAGGTCAAACCGTATTTTTCCTGCAAATCACGGAGCAGGGCGACCACTTGTTTCTGTACGGTGCGATCGAGGGCCGAGGTCGGTTCGTCGAGCAGGATCAGCGCGGGTTTGAGCACCAGAGCCCGGGCGATGGCGATGCGCTGGCGTTGGCCGCCGGAAAATTCATGCGGGTAGCGATGGCGGCTTTCCGGGTCGAGGCCCACTTCCCTGAGCACGCGAATCACTTGCTCATCGCACTCATTGGCCGTCGACTCGCAATGCACTTCGAGACCTTCGCTGATGATCTGTGCCACCGACATGCGCGGGCTGAGGCTGCCGAACGGGTCCTGAAACACCACCTGCATCTGCCGCCGCCACGGCCGCAATTGCTTTTGATTGAGGCCATCCAGCGCGTCGCCCTGAAAGCGAATGCTGCCCTCGGAATCCAGCAAACGCAGGATCGCCTGGCCCAGCGTCGACTTGCCTGAACCGGATTCGCCAACTATGCCCAAGGTCTTGCCGCGCTGAATATTCAGACTGATGCCATCGACAGCGCGCAGATACTGCTTGCGCCTGAACAGCCCGCCGCCGACCTGGAAATCGACGCGCAGGTCAGCGACTTCCAGCACATTTTCGCGTTCGTCACGGGGCAGGGCTTCACCTTCCGGCTCTGCGTTCAACAGCACGCAGCTGTAAGGGTGTTTGGGTTCGGTAAACAGGGTTTCACAGGGCGCCTGCTCGACGATCTCGCCAGCCTTCATCACGCACACCCGCTGCGCGATGCTGCGAACCAGGTTGAGATCGTGACTGATCAGCAGCAGCGACATGCCGAGCCGCTGTTGCAGGGACTTGAGCAGCAAGAGAATCTTGCGCTGCACGGTGACATCCAGCGCCGTGGTCGGCTCGTCGGCAATCAACAACTCCGGTTCGCAGGCCAGGGCCATGGCGATCATCACCCGTTGCCGTTGCCCGCCAGAGAGCTGATGCGGATAGGCTTTCAACCGTTCCTTGGGCTTTTGAATGCCGACCAGTCCGAGCAATTCGAGAATGCGCTGCTGCGCTTGCTTGCCGCCGAGGCCGCGGTGCAGCAACAGGGTTTCGCCGATCTGCTTTTCAATGGTGTGCAATGGATTGAGCGAGGTCATTGGCTCCTGAAAGATCATGGCGATGCGATTGCCGCGCAGCTCGCGCAAGACCTTCGGATCAGCACCGAGCAGTTCCTGCCCGCGATAGCGGATGCTGCCACGGGTTTGCGCCTCACTCTCGGGCAGCAGTTGCAGGATCGAATGCGCGGTCACCGATTTCCCCGAGCCCGATTCGCCGACCAGTGCCAGGCACTCACCGGGGCGGATATCCAGGCACAGGTCGCGCACCACGGTCTGGCCATGGAAGGCGACATTGAGGTTGCGGATTTCAATCAGGTTTTCTGTCATGGTCACGCTTCAGGATCGAGGGTCAAAAGCGTCACGTAACGCTTCGCCGATGAATACCAGCAAGGAGAGGATCAGCGCCAGGGTAAAGAACGCGGTCAATCCGAGCCATGGCGCTTGCAGGTTCTGCTTGCCCTGACCGATCAGTTCGCCCAGCGAGGCACTGCCGGCCGGCATGCCGAAGCCGAGAAAATCCAGCGCGGTCAGCGTTGAAATCGCCCCGGTCAGAATGAACGGCAGATAACTGAGCGTCGCGTTCATTGCGTTGGGCAGGATGTGCTGGAAGATCACCTTGCGGTCAGTCAGGCCCAGGGCACGCGCTGCCTTGACGTATTCCAGATTGCGCCCGCGCAGGAACTCGGCGCGCACCACGTCCACCAGCGCCAACCAGGAAAACAGCGCCATGATCCCCAGCAGCCACCAGAAATTCGGCTCGACGAACCCGGAAAGGATGATCAGCAGATACAACACCGGCAGCCCCGACCAGACTTCCAGCACGCGCTGTCCGAGCAAGTCGACCCAGCCGCCGTAATAGCCCTGCAACGCGCCGGCGGCGATACCGATCAGCGCGCTGACAAAGGTCAGCATCAGGGCAAACAGAATCGACACCCGAGCACCAAAGATGACCCGCGCCAGCACATCGCGCGCCTGATCGTCGGTGCCCAGCCAGTTGACCGATGTTGGTGGGCTCGGCGCCGGTTTGTTCAGGTCATAGTTGGGCGTGTCGTCGCTGAACGGAATCGGCGGGAACAGCAACCAGCCGCCGTCCTTGCGAATCAGATTCTGCACGTACTCGCTGCGGTAATCAGCCTGGAACGGCAGTTGCCCGCCGAACTCCTGTTCGGTGTGGCGCTTGAACACCGGGAAGTACCACTGGCCCTGATAACTGACCATCAATGGTTTGTCGTTGGCGATCAACTCGCCACCTAGCGTCAGGATGAACAGGCCGATGAACAGCCACAGCGACCACCAGCCACGACGGTTTTTCTTGAAACGTTCGAAACGGCGACGACCCAAAGGCGAGAGCTTGAACATCAGGCATTCCTCGCGGCAAAGTCGATACGCGGGTCGACCAGGGTATAGCAGAGGTCGCCGATCAGTTTTATCAGCAGGCCGAACAGGGTGAAGATGAACAGTGAACCGAACACCACTGGATAGTCCCGCGATACCGCTGCTTCGTAACTCATGCGCCCAAGGCCATCGAGGGAGAAGATCACTTCGATCAGCAGCGAGCCGGCGAAGAACACACTGATGAACGCCTGAGGTATCCCCGAGACCACCAACAGCATGGCGTTGCGAAACACGTGTCCGTACAGCACGCGGCGTTCGCTCAAGCCTTTGGCGCGGGCCGTTACTACGTACTGTCGGGTGATTTCATTGAGGAACGAGTTTTTCGTCAGGATTGTCAGCGTCGCGAAACCACCGATCACCAGCGCGGTGACCGGCAGCACCAGATGCCAGAAGTAATCGGCGATCTTTCCCAGCGTCGATAGCGATTCGAAGTTGTCCGAAACCAGCCCGCGCACCGGAAACCAGTTCAACGAAGTACCGCCGGCGAATACCACGATCAGGAACATCGCGAACAGGAACGCCGGCATGGCGTAACCGATGATGATCGCCGTGCTGCTCCAGATGTCGAAATGGCTGCCGTGGTGCACAGCCTTGCGGATGCCCAGCGGGATCGATACCAGATAGGTGATCAGTGTCGCCCACAGTCCGAGCGAAATGGTCACCGGCATCTTTTCCAGAATCAGGTCGGTGACCGTCGCGCCACGAAAGAAGCTCTTGCCGAAGTCCAGTTGCGCGTAGTTCTTCAGCATCAGCCACAGGCGTTCGTGGGCCGGTTTGTCGAAGCCGTACTGCTTTTCGATGTCCTTGATCAGTTGCGGATCGAGGCCACGGCTGGCGCGCGAAGCGTTGCTCGAGGTCTCGCCGGCTCCGCCGCCGACACTGGCGCCGCCAATGCCTTGCAGATGGGCGATGGCTTGTTCCACTGGTCCGCCGGGCGCGGCTTGGATGATGACGAAATTGACCAGCAGGATGATCACCAGCGTCGGAATGATCAGCAGCAGGCGCCGCAGTATGTAACCCCACATCAGTGCGGCCCTCCGGGTCTGCCGCGACTGATTTTCTCGGCGGTCATTTGCTGATTGGTCAGCGGCGTTCGGCTGATTTCCCACCAGCTCTCGATGGCTTCGTCATTGCTCGCCTGCACCGTGGGAATGCCGAAGCGGTTCCACCATACGGTCGAGGTGCCTGGCGGGTAATAGTTGGGAATCCAGTAGTAGTTCCATTGCAGCACCCGGTCCAGCGCATGGGCGTAGTGCAACATGTCCGATTGGGTCGAGGCGCGGATCAGGCCGTTGATCAAAGTGTCGACTGCCGGATTTTTCAGCACCATGTAGTTGTTCGCGCCCGGGTCGTTGGCCGCTGCCGAGCCGAAATAATTGAGCAACTCACCGCCCGGAGAAGTGGTAACGGGGTAGCCGGTGACGATCATGTCGTAGTCGCGACTCATCAGGCGATTGACGTATTGCGAGGCGTCGATGCGACGGATATTCAGCTCGATGCCGATCTGCTTCAGCGTGCGCTTGTAGGGCAACAGCAGGCGGTCCATGCCGTTCTGGCTGACCAGAAAAGTGAAGCTCAGCGGCTCGCCGGCGTCGTTGACCAGTTGATCGCCATCCGGTTTCCAGCCGGCCTGCTCAAGCAGTTGCAGGGCTTGCAACTGCTTGTCACGGATGATGCCGCTGCCGTCGGTCTTCGGCGCCTCGAAGACTTTAGTGAACACTTCTTCGGGAATCTGATCGCGCAGCGGTTCAAGAATTTCCAACTCTTTCGCATCGGGCAACTGCCGGGCGGCGAGATCGGTGTTGGAAAAGTAACTTTGCTGGCGGATATAAACGTTGCGCATCATCTGCCGGTTGCTCCATTCGAAGTCCCAGAGCATCGCCAGTGCCTGGCGTACCCGGCGGTCCTGGAACATCGGCTTTTGCAGATTGAACACGAAACCCTGGGCCGATTGCGGCGCTTCAGTGGCGAGGTGGGCCTTCTGCAAACGGCCATCGCTGAGGGCGGGACTGTCGTAGCCGATCGAATAGCCGGTCGCGGAAAACTCGCGGTTGTAGTCATAGGCACCGCCACGCAGCACCTGACGGGCGACGTCGGTGTCGCCGAAGTACTCGATACTGAAATGGTCGAAGTTGTACAGGCCGCGACTGACCGGCAGGTCCTTGCCCCACCAGTCGCCATTGCGTTCGAAAGTGATGCTGCGCCCGGAGTCGACCTTGCCAACCCGGTACGGCCCGCTGCCCAGCGGCGGCTCATAACCACCGCCGCCGGCGAAATCGCGACTCTTCCACCAGTGTTCGGGGAACACCGGCAGGGTCGCGATATCCAGGGGCAGGGTGCGGTTTTCGTTACTTTTGAAGTCGAAACGCACGGTCAGCGGTGCCTCGATTTCGACGCCTTTGACGTCGGCAAACTGGGTGCGATAACGCAGGCTGCCCTGGGTCATCAGCAGGTTGTAGGTGTAGCGAACGTCCTCGGCGGTGATCGGTTTGCCATCGG
Source organism: Pseudomonas sp. GXM4 (assembly GCF_008923895.1). NCBI lineage: Bacteria > Pseudomonadati > Pseudomonadota > Gammaproteobacteria > Pseudomonadales > Pseudomonadaceae > Pseudomonas > Pseudomonas sp. GXM4. The sequence continues at coordinate 813 of NZ_WBRZ01000313.1, read as the reverse complement.
CAAAACGCGCCTTCGGATTGATGAAAAAGCGCAGCGACAGACCGTCTTCAGAGCGTTCCATTTTCTCCGCCACCAGACCGTACACCGTGTAGGGCTCATCCAGCGAGCGCTGGGCCAGCGGCGAATACAGCAGGCCGTCGATCTGCGTGACGCCGATGCCTTTGTCTATATAGGGCAGCAGATGATCGAAGTGGCCGATTTCGATTGCCGAGCGCCGCATCGTCCCACCCTTCGGCGCCTGCGGATTGGTGTAGTGGAAATGGCCGAAGCCGGCGGGGTATTTGGCCGGTTCGCCGTAAACGGTCAGTGCGTGTTGCGGGGCAGCGGTCGCACCGGCGGCACCCGTGAGCAGGGCGAGGGCGGTGAGCATCAGTGTGGGAAAAACCAGTCGCATCGTCAGCCTTGGAACGCAAAATCGATAAGCGCAAGTTGTACGCGAGCGGCGCGCCACTCGCCAGCCGTATATGTAACCGAAACACAACGGCCCACCAAAGGGTGGGCCGTTGTCAGCAACAGGACGACGAATCAGTCCTGACGGCTGGTGACTTCCAGCAGGTGGTAACCGAACTGGGTCTTCACCGGGCCTTGCACGACGTTGATCGGCGCGCTGAACACCACGGTGTCGAATTCCTTGACCATCTGGCCTGGACCGAACGAACCCAAGTCACCGCCCTGACGGCTGGATGGGCAGCTGGAGTTGGCTTTGGCTACATCAGCAAAATCGGCGCCGGCTTCGATCTGAGCCTTGAGTTCGTTGCACTTGTCTTCGCTGGAAACCAGGATGTGGCGGGCAGTGGCTTTGGCCATGGGGAA
>NZ_WBRZ01000312.1:0-5987 GCF_008923895.1 Pseudomonas sp. GXM4 | reverse complement strand
TCATCGATTGTGGTTGCGAGCTCTATTTGAGTAGGTTTTATTTATGGGCTCAATGTTTTGCGTGCTCATGCCAACTCTAATTACAGGAGAACAAAGTGCATACATCAAAGAAATATCTGACAGACGCGTCTGTCCACCAAGCATTGCTCCTGACTGATTTGACCGAAAAGAGCCAACCCGATCACGCTGTCCGGTTGTTGCTGAATGAAGTACTTACAGGGCTCGCAGAACGGGGGTGGCCCGAAGCACAACTGCAAATTGGGCCAAGGATTGTGTCGGCAGAAGAAAACTACGGTTTGCTCGGTTACGACCCGGCCGAAATTACTCTCGGCAGTGAGCACACACGTTGGGTTGATGAGCACTCGCTATTGCGCACACAGACCACCAGCCAAATTCCTGCAGCGCTTCAGCAGGCCGCGAAGATTCGCCAGCCGGGGCAGACCATCTTGCTGGCAGCGCCGGGAATAACGTTCAGGCGTGACAGTCGCGACCGCTGGCATTGTGCTGAACCGCATCAAATGGATATTTGGGTACTCGGCGATCCCGATTTGGCCTCGCACGAGCATTTACTGCGTCTTGTCAGCGATATCTTGCAGTCAGCTGTCCCTGGCGAATCCTGGGTCTACGGCGACAGCCCACATCACTACACCGAAGGTGGGATTGAAGTGAATGTGTTGAATGATGGCGTGCCGGTCGAGGTTCTGGAGTGCGGGCGTATCGCGAAGTCGCTATTACAGCGTTTGCAGATTGATCCGATGCGCCATGGTGGGCTTGCTCTTGGGATGGGGCTGGATCGCTTGACGATGTTGCGCAAAGGCATACCTGATATCCGTTTGTTACGCGATCAGAATGTGCGCGTGCAGGCTCAGATGCATGATCTGGACACTTGGACTGCGGTGTCTCGTTTGCCATCGATTGCACGCGACATCTCGCTGGCAGTGACGCCGGGATTGAGTGAAGAGGTATTGACCGAGAGGATGTTGCAGGCGGCAGGGGATTGCTCAAACTGGATCGAGGAGATGCGAATCAAAGGGCGTTGGCAGCGTTCGGATTTACCACCGCAAGCCATTGAGCGACTCGGAATGCTGCCGGGTCAGGAGAACGTGCTTTTACATGTGGTGCTGCGGGATTGTTCACGCTCAATTACTACCGGCGAGGCGAATGCCTTGTATGCCGAGATTCAAGCTGCGATGCATGAAGGGGTGCCGGGGGCAGGGTACAGAATGGATTTCTCGAAGGCTTGAGACTCACCTCTGGGAGCGGGCTTGCTCGCGAAAGCGCCGGATCAGTCAAAGATTATTTTGACTGACACAATGCATTCGCGAGCAGGCTCGCTCCCACAGGGGTAACTCGGTGCCGCTGGTTACTCGATGAAGGTGACGACGCCATCCTTCAGCGATTGCACGCGAGCCAGCGACTCGACGCGGTAGCCCTGCGAGTCCAGTTCGGCGCGGCCGCCCTGGAACGACTTCTCGATGACGATGCCCAGACCGGCAACGGTGGCGCCGGCCTGTTTGATGATCGAGATCAGCGCTTGCGAGGCCTTACCGTTGGCCAGGAAATCGTCGATGATCAGCACGCGGTCGCTGCTGGTCAGGTGGCGCGGGGAGATGGCCACGGTGCTTTCGGTCTTCTTGGTGAACGAGTAGACGGTCGCCGAGAGCAGGTTTTCAGTCAGGGTCAGCGACTGTTGCTTGCGGGCGAAGATCACCGGCACGCCGAGGTTCAGACCGGTCATGATCGCCGGGGCGATGCCCGAAGCTTCGATGGTAACGATCTTGGTGATCCCCGAATCCTTGAACAGCGCGGCGAATTCGTCACCGATCAGCTTCATCAGGGCCGGGTCGATCTGGTGGTTCAGGAAAGCGTCGACTTTCAGGACCTGATCGGAAAGCACGATGCCTTCTTCGCGGATTTTTTTGTGCAGTGCTTCCACAACAGCTTCCTCTGTTGGCGCGATGGGCGCCGAAGGTAGATTAAAAAGTAGTCGATTCTAGCGCTTTAACATCGCGCGTATGTCGGCCAATGCGCTATTGCCACGCACGGCTTTGACTTCAGTCGGGGTGTCGTCGTTGCCTTCCCAGGCCAGATCGTCCGGCGGCAGCTCATCCAGAAAGCGACTCGGCGCGCAGTCGATGATTTCACCGTACTGCTTGCGCTTGGCTGCGAAGGTGAATGCCAGGGTCTGGCGGGCGCGGGTGATGCCCACGTAGGCCAGGCGGCGTTCTTCTTCGATGGTGTCGGCTTCGATGCTGGAGCGGTGCGGGAGAATTTCCTCTTCCATGCCCATGATGAACACGTAGGGAAATTCCAGCCCTTTGGAGGCGTGCAGCGTCATCATTTGCACACCTTCGGCGCCGTCCTCTTCTTCCTGCTGGCGCTCGAGCATGTCGCGCAGCACCAGTTTGCCGATGGCGTCCTCGACGGTCATTTCGCCGTCCTCGTCCTTCTCAAGGGTGTTTTTCAACGCCTCGATCAGGAACCAGACGTTGCCCATGCGGTAGTCCGCCGCCTTGTCGCTGGAGCTGTTGGTGCGCAGCCAATTCTCGTAATCGATGTCCATGACCATGCTGCGCAGCGCCGAGATCGGATCTTCGCCGGCGCACTGCTCGCGGACCTTGTCCATGAAGCGCTTGAAGCGCGCCAGGCGATCAGTGAAGCGGCTGTCGAGATGTTCGCCGAGGCCAATTTCGTCGGTGGCGGCGTACATCGAGATCTTGCGCTCGGTGGCGTAGTTGCCGAGCTTTTCCAGGGTGGTCGAGCCGATCTCGCGGCGCGGAACGTTGATCACGCGCAGGAAGGCGTTGTCGTCATCCGGATTGACGATCAGGCGGAAGTAAGCCATCAGGTCCTTCACTTCCTGGCGACCGAAGAAGCTGTTGCCGCCGCTCAGGCGATACGGCACCTGGTGGTGTTGCAGCTTCAATTCGATCAGCTTGGCCTGGTAGTTACCGCGATAAAGAATGGCGAAATCGCTGTACGGGCGGTCGGTGCGCAGGTGCAGGCTGAGGATTTCCATGGCCACGCGCTCGGCTTCGGCGTCCTCGTTGCGGCAGCGGATCACGCGGATCTCGTCGCCGTGGCCCATCTCGCTCCACAGCTGTTTTTCGAATTCGTGCGGGTTATTCGAGATCAGTACGTTGGCGCAGCGCAGGATGCGGCTGGTGGAGCGGTAGTTCTGCTCGAGCATCACCACTTTCAGGGACGGATAGTCGTCCTTGAGCAGCATCAGGTTTTCCGGGCGCGCGCCACGCCAGGCGTAGATCGACTGGTCGTCGTCGCCGACCACGGTGAACTGGTTGCGCTTGCCGATGAGCATCTTCACCAACAGATACTGGCTGGCGTTGGTGTCCTGGTATTCGTCGACGAGCAGGTAACGGACCTTGTTCTGCCACTTTTCGAGAATGTCGGCGTGTTCTTCGAAGAGCTTTACCGGCAGCAGGATCAGGTCATCGAAGTCCACCGCGTTGAACGCCTTGAGCGTGCGCTGATAGTGGGTGTAGACGATCGCGGCGGTCTGTTCCTTGGGATTGCGCGCGTTTTCCAGGGCCTGGGCGGGCAGGATCAGGTCGTTTTTCCAGGCGCCGATCATGTTCTTGATCTCATCGACGCCGTCGTCGCCTGCGTATTCCTTCTGCATGATGTCGGTCATCAGGGCCTTGACGTCGGTTTCGTCGAAGATCGAGAAACCGGGTTTGTAGCCCAGCCGCGCATGCTCCTTGCGGATGATGTTCAAGCCCAGGTTGTGGAAGGTGCAGACGGTCAGGCCACGCCCTTCGCCGGCACGCAACAGGGTGCCGACCCGCTCTTTCATCTCGCGCGCGGCCTTGTTGGTAAAGGTCATGGCGACGATGTACTGGGCGCGGATGCCGCAGTTCTGGATCAGGTGCGCGATCTTGCGCGTGATCACGCTGGTCTTGCCGGAGCCAGCACCGGCGAGCACCAATAGAGGGCCGCCGACGTAGTTCACGGCTTCTTGCTGCCGGGGATTGAGTCGGGACATACGAAAATTCGGGAGTCGTTGACGAAATGGGCCGGCATTTTAACAGGCTCAGCGATTTCTGCTGCTCTGTCCGACTTGTGACGCAGCACGCGATTCAGATTTGCCGCTTTTGTTACTTTCACGCAGGATACGCGGGGATTTTGCGGCTAATGTTCTCATTCGTGACACAAAATAACGTTTCGATGCCGTTGTCATCAGACAACGCATTGGTCATTGTTCAGCACAACGGCATAATGCCCCGCCTACATCATTGCAGAGTCTAGGGAGTCAGCTTGTCTACGCCTGTCGAACCCTTGCGTTTGCTGCTACTGGCCGAAGAGCCAGCGTGGACAGCGTTGTTGCGTGAGTGTCTGGCTCCGATGGGGAGCGCGGCGGTGCTGATCAGCGCGCCGAACTGGGATTCGGTCAGCCGCCTGTTCGAGGACAACCGCCACGCGGTATTACTGACTCTGCCGGCGTTGCAACCGCCACCCGGGCGTTGCAGCCTGCCGACCGTTCTGCTGCTGGAGCACGAACCGGCCACCGCGCCGGTCGGTGTCAGCGACTGGCTGGTGTTCGACGCCCTCGACGCCGGCATGCTCCAGCGTTGCCTGCGCCATGTGCGCGAGCGCGGCGTGCTGGAAAACACTCTTCAGCGCCTCGCCGAACAGGACCCGCTGACCGGTATCGCCAACCGTCAGGGCTTCCAGACCCTGCTCACGGCGCGCCTTGCCGAAGGCGACGGTCGCGGTCTCGCCCTCGGCCATCTCGATCTCGACAACTTCCGCCATGCCAACGATGCCCTTGGTCATCAGGCCGGCGATCGCTTGATCCTGCAAGTTGTCGCGCGGCTGAAAAGTCAGCTGGAGGCCGGCGATCAACTGGCACGGCTGGGCAGCGATGAATTCGCTCTGCTGATCGATACCCGTCGTGCACCGCAACGCGCCGAGTGGATGGCCGAACGCATTACTGAGGCGTTGGCCGAACCTTATTGGGTCGACGGCGAGAGCCTGCTGATCGGTTCCAGCCTCGGCATCGCCCATGCCCGCGCCAATGGCGGTGCCGATCCACTGATGTGGCACGCCCATATCGCCATGCAGCAGGCCAAGAGCACACAGGGCTGCACTTTTCATATCTTCAACGAACGCATCAACCGCAACGCGCGGAGCATGGCCGACCTCGAAAGCGAGCTGCGCCGGGCCTTGCGCCGCGATGAGCTGGAACTGCATTACCAGCCACGCCTGAATCTTGAGGACGGCCAGATTGTCGGCCTCGAAGCGCTGGTGCGCTGGCGTCATGGCGAGCGCGGTCTGTTGCCACCGAGCGAGTTCGTCCCGCTGGCCGAGCAGAGCGGTCTGATCGTGCCATTGGGTTACTGGGTGATTTCCCGCGCCTTGCGCGACATGCAGGCCTTGCGCGAGCAGGGGCTGCCGGCGCTGCACATGGCGATCAACCTGTCGTTCCGCCAGTTTCAGGACAGCCAGTTGCTGCCGACGCTCAGCCGCCTGATTGCCGAACGTGGCGTCGAGGCGCAGTGGCTGGAATTCGAACTGACCGAAACCGCGGTGATGCGGCGCAGCGATCTGGTCAAGCAGACCATGGACGCCCTCGGCCGCCTCGGTGTGCGCTTCTCGCTGGACGATTTCGGCACCGGGTTCTCGTCGTTCGTGCACCTCAACAGCCTGCCCATCACCTTGCTGAAGATCGACAAGAGTTTTGTCGGCGGCATGGAACAGCGCGAAGAGAACCGCAAACTGGTGCACGCGATGATCAACCTCGCGCACAACCTGCACCTGGAAGTGGTCGCCGAGGGCGTCGAGACGCCGGAGCAACTGGAATTGCTGCGCGGGTTCGGCTGCGATCAGGTACAGGGTTATCTAATCAGCCGGCCGTTGCCGCTGGATGAGTTGGTGGAATATCTGACCTTTGGAGCCAGTCAGCAGGCTTCGGTGGAAGCCATTTAAAAGATCGCAGCCTTCGGCAGCTCCTACCTTGGATTGTGTTC
>NZ_WBRZ01000311.1:0-6002 GCF_008923895.1 Pseudomonas sp. GXM4 | reverse complement strand
AACGGTGATAAAAAGCTCACGCCTTCGGAAGTAAAAGAGGCTTTGAGTAATCCATGGTTCGCACAGCCGATTTCTCAAATGGTTACACGCTATGAAAACGAGTGGCAATTCAAACAAGAAAAATGGGATTCTCTGGATGAATTGATGGGGCATAGTGAATCAGAGCCACATAATGAATGGATTGAAGAAAAGGCAAGGATTAAAAAGTTGAGCTGGTGGGACAAGCTTGTCGGGCACCATGGAATTACCAGTGATACTAATGTTCGCCATATTCATCCGATTGCGCTTATCGGTAGTTTTACTGCTCCACGTGATCTTATTACCTTAGAGATGCTTCGGGCTGCCAATCCAGCAGGAGAAGAGGCGCATCACGCCAATATTTTACCCTATCTTAATAAATATGCTTTAGCGTATAAGCTTGAACAACCAAAGGCTATTGCGCATTTTCTGTCTCAAGTTGGTCATGAAAGTCAACTCAGAGTTGTCGAAGAAGGTTTGAGGTTTAGCGCGCGGCAAATGAAAAAAACTTATGGGTGCAGATACCATAATAAAGTGAATGGCTATAATGAGCAGACGGATAGCTGTGATTTTGGTGTGTTGAGAAGCAAACTTTGGACAGAGACAAGTCATTACGCGCTGAATGCTGAAAATCTTGCCAGTTACGTCTACGCCGATCGAATGGGAAATGGCAATGAGGCTAGTCGAGATGGCTATCGATACCGCGGCCGCGGAATGTTGCAGGTGACGGGGAAATCGGAATATCAACGGTTTACTAACGTACATAATCAACGCAACCCGTCGGATATTCAGGATTTTGTGGCAAACCCGGATCTTCTGGTTTCGTCGACCGAATACGGTGTTGAGTCTGCGTTCGTATTCTGGTTCACGAAAACTGGTCAGGGAGGCACTAAGTTGTGCGAGGTCGCCAAGACAGGAAGTGTGGCGGACGTAACACAAATGGTGAATGGCGGCCAAAACGGATACGCGGACAGGAATACTAGATTTCAAGCACTTGCTGCACTCATGAATATTAATTAAGAGGTCATTGGCTATGCTCCGTTTTTTCATGTTTGCTTTTGTTTTTCTTCTAGCAAATTCCAGCAGTGCGCAGGATTCTGATTATTTGCAGGGGCAGGTGATTCAGGGGCCGTTTAAAACTGACGTCGTAAGCGGAGGCGAATTATCATTCCTGCAGACGACTAGCGAGGAGTTCCCTGTTTCTCTGGTTCTGGATGTTGTTGGAGTCGACAATAAAAAAAATAGAAGTCTTGTTGATAAATACGATGTGGCTGGCTCAGATCCAAAAATCGAGTCTATTTTCTTTTATCCGGTGAAGGGTAAGAAAAACGTGCTTGTTTTGGTTTCATGGGAACTCACGAGCAGGGGTATTGGGACGTACGGAACGCTTTATCAAGTTTATGGGTATGAAAAAAGCGCGGACAATAAGCTGGTTGTGAATCAACTTGTCAGGTTTGACAGGAATTTGAGCGGGATGGAAGGATATCAAGAAGGCGAGGAGCAACATTTTTCATATGTTAATGCAGGTTTGATAAAGGCCTATCTCAAGAAAATCAATGGCGCTAAATAGTGATAGCTGGCGGGTTTTTTCACTTAATAAAGGAAAGGCGACGCTTTATTACTATGCGCAAAAATGGTTTTTGCCTGATTCGCCTAGCGCAAAGCCTGTACCACTCAAGGATGAACACCGTGGACCGTTTTGTTTTTACCCTGCTAGCCGCGCTGCTAATGCCAGTTTCAGCGGCCTACGCGCAGGACGACTGCCGCAATGTCACCTCAAGCCTGGAAATGGTGCCCTGCTCGGAGGCGGCAAAGAAGGCTGCCGATGCGCAGTTGAACGTCAGCTACAAGCAGTTGATGGCGCGGCTTGAGCCTGGCTATCGAGCCGATCCCGCGTTGGGTGCGGAGTACGCAGCGAAGGTTAAAGAGTCGCAACGTGCGTGGTTGAAGTTGCGCGATTCGAACTGCCCTTTGGAGGCATTCGAAACCGAGACGGGGATGCCAGCGCATGTGTTTGCCGTTAACTCGTGTATCGCCAGAATGAGTCGTGAGCGCTCGGCGTATCTGGACAAGATTGTCCCTGCTCTTGCATCCGACAAGAACTCGTCGACGGCTCCCACCAGCGACGCTTGCCCCTCGGAGGAATTCGCGCCTTTCATTGCGGCGTTTTCCGCCAACAGCGAATCACAACGTCGTCTCACTGCGATGACGGTCAAGTCGCTTGTGTTGAAGCCGGTTGTAGGCAAGGACCGTAGTACCTTTGAGCCTTCGACCTCGGGCGTCAGCGGAGCTTCCTTCACCTATCCGCTGATGACCGCCATCACACCCGGCAAAACGCCTGGAGTCGAGATCGAAGAGGTCGACGACAGTCACGTCAATGTCGTGGATAAGCGAGCGGGCAACAGCAATGTGAAAATCTTCAACTTCTCTCGTCAGGCGTGTTGGGTGCTAGAGGGGATAGAGGACTGGTCGATCAGTGAGAAGGATTTGGTCGCAACACGTAACCCCGGAATGAGCCGCGCTGAAAATCTCTGTGAACAACGTGCTGAAGCTTTAGGAGGGCTGGGATTTCTTGAGCAATATCCGCTGACAGCGGAATTGATTGAAGCGTCCTTGGATAATTTTGTTTGCGCTGCAGAGTCGGGTGATGCGCAGGCGAGCCTGTCGGCGGCAAGCCTAAGCCTTTCGCAAATGGCGTCTCAGTTGGAAACCCCGAAGGTTGAGGCTTTGTTCAAAGCGGCTTCGAAAATAGCAAAGGGTGCGATGGGCTATGCGACGTTTCTTTGTTCAGGAAACTCCACTGACTATAACGGCCCTTGCCTTCATCCCAAGCAGGCAGAAGAGCAGGTTATTCGGGCGATTACCATGGGCTCCACGGACGCTATGAACTACCTGGCCTCTACCTTTGAGGGTGGGGAGTTAGGAACGAAGGATATATCGCGGGCGTTAGCCTGTTATCAAATGGCGGCTGACAAAGGTGACCAGTTGGGCGTCTTCAACGTGGGGCGATTGGGATCGTCAGCCACGGCGCCGATCAAAGCCAGCCACTGCATTTGAGTTTTGAGGGGCTGTTTGAGGCGGTTTTTGCAAAAGTTTTGTCTGAATCCCTCACGCTAAAACGTTTAACGCTTGAGCATCTGACGACCCCGATTTTCCTTTAAACTCCCCACCCCCAAGGAACGCGCTCAGGACACGGAATGCCAGCCTCTTCTTCCTCGCTTCGTCCAGCGTTGGTGCTTTGGCTATATGCCGCTGCGATCACGCATATCCTCGCCGGTCTTACCCTGACCTGGGCCGGTGACTCCGGCTTGCTCGATGGCTACCTGCAAGTCCTCGAACTGTCGTTCTGGGGTGCCGATGCGGTTCCCACCGCCGGCCACGAACAACAAGTCTGGTGGCTCGCGCTGTTCGGCGCGACGTTGCAAAGTTATTCGCTGTACATGCTCGCGTTGGTGCACCTGGGCAATCGCTTGAAAGCGCCGGCAGTCTGGGGCTGGTTGATCGCCGGCATCCTGTTATGGGCGCCGCAGGACATGTGGCTGTCAGCGCAACAGCAGGTCTGGTCGCACGTGTGGCTGGATGGTTTTGCGCTGCTCGTATTGTTGCCGCCGCTATTTTGGCTCTATCGACATGACTGTCGGAAAGGCAATTGCGCAACCGAATCGAGCGACCAGAGCCGTGGCTGATGTATCACCGTTGAGTTTCATACAGCCTCGATATCTACACGGACTGCTCTTTGGTTTTGCCCTCATGCAGGTTAGTCATGCCATTGCCGACAAAATTGTGTTGATCGGTGATGCTCTCGGTCAATCGCAGGCCGCTCAAGGGCCAGTTACCGCCTTGGTGGTTATGACACCCTGCCGGTTTTCGATGACGCTTACGCAAGATCAATGGCTGCAGTTCAATTCGCCTGATCTGGTATTCGTTGCGACAAAACAACTTCGCAACACATTGAACGCGCCGCACTTGTGGCAGGCACCAAGCTCAAACAGCGCTGAGTGGAATTTCGAAAAGTCAGCGGGTCTGAGCGAGCCATGGTTTGGTGTTATGTGTGAAAGCGCGGGAAGTTTTTCCGCTCTCACTAGTCAGCAGTTGCCGTCCGATAGCGCGATTGAGTTGCAGCTGTTGCGTGAAGCCAACGACCGCAAGTGTCCGGCGACTCTGACTGATCACGGCTGGGGGCCAACGTTGTTGGCGGGGCATCCGCAAACCTACACGTTTGAATCGCTGAAGGGGGCAAAGTCGTCAGGATTCATCATCGGTTATCACGATGAGAGTCGACGTCTGTTCAGTCGCATCACCTTCTGCCTTATGCATAACGAACAGGTACTGATTGGGTCCGCGGAGTCGTGCTCATCCGCCCCGTTGGCGATAAGCGTTGAAGGATTTGAAGAAATCAAAACAGCAGTGCGGAGCATCGCCTTCGAGTGAGGATGTTGACGATGCATTGCATAGATGGAGCTACAGCGTGAAAGGATTTTCATTTCTTCTCGGCAGCTTGATATTGGCTGCCGCGTCCATGGCATTCGCTGCCGATCCAGTCTTCAAGGATTACACCGTCACGCCCGTTTTCACCGGCCCCAACCATAAGCTGGTGCCGCAAGAGAACAGCAGCCCAATGATGGATCAGGCACGGATGCAAGCCCTGAAAGGCAAGGTCAACTTCGCCGGCCATTACATCCTTCACAGGCTCGGCTGTGGCGGCAGCGCCATTTGCGGCGAAGTGCTGGACGCCCAGACCGGTGAGGTTGTTGGCGGTCTGCCGAATGCTTACGACGGCAGCACGTTCGGCATGGTTTACCAACCCGAGAGCCGCTTGATCATCGTGTCCGGCATCACGCTCGACGGTGAAGAAGATGCGCAGGGGAATGCTTTGGAAAGTGGTAATCGGGATCGTTACTACGAGTTTGTGAACAATGAATTCCGGCTGCTGAGCATGACCGATGTGGAATCGTCGCCGATGGATGAGGAGTGAGTGGATGAACCGTCTTCTCGCGGGCGGTCTTTCTCTGCTGCTCTCTCTGCCAGTTCTCGCCGCGCCTTCGGACTCCTTTACTCAGCGCGATGTCATGCAGTGTGGCGGTGTTGAAGTGGTGTTGGTTTCGTCCTGTCGATCCGTGACAGTGGATGATGCGGAAACCCACGTCATCCCGGTCTGCTCCGACCAGACCATCAATATCGGCGGCAAAGTGCTTCGGCGTGATATCAGCAAAGTTTCACAACTCACTTCCGACGGTGCGAAGACGAAAATGTTGAGCAATGTTGTTGTGGCGATGGATTGCGTGGAAGGCACCCAGGGCAGCCTTGTTTCGATAGGCGGATATGGCGGTTATAGTGCCTGCGCGGAGTGGCATGGGTATTACTCGACAGCAGGCCGATTGGAGCAATACAGCTTCGATAGTAACCAACGCTTTTTTGGCTCGAAGGGATCTCGGGAAGAGCTGATCAAGGCCTATGGCGTTACGAAGAGGCAGCTAATGTCAGAAAGCCCGGCGGTGAAGAGGATCGTCTATGGTCAGCCTTAAGTGGGTAGTGATGATCAGCTGCCTTTTTGCCGCCACAAGCGCTCTTGCCGAGGACTCGCCCATAGTCGGTATCGACGGACACACCGTGACGTTTCGAGCGACAAAATGGACGATGCCCGGTGTGAATTCCGCGACCGCATGGTTCACCGCCAACGGCAAAACCTTCCCGCTCTTCAGTACCGATGTTGGCGCCGATGGACACCCGGACTGGCTCAGCCCTGACAAGAAAACCTTGTTGCTCGACCCGGTGGTCTTCGGCATGTTGTCGGATGAGAATCAAGAAGAAAAACTCGTGTCGCAACAGCATTGCGATGTGATCTCCATGGAAACCGGTTGCGTGCTGGCCGAGCGTTCCCCTCGTTTTTGTCTCGGCAAATGGGTGGGTAATCAGTGGTTTTCGGAAGATGGCGAAGTCCTTACGCCTATCTTGGAAACGGAGTCCCCGAAGGAGTGGTTGAA
>NZ_WBRZ01000310.1:0-6024 GCF_008923895.1 Pseudomonas sp. GXM4 | reverse complement strand
ATCGGCGCTTGGGTGAAAGGAGGAGGGTGAAAATCTCCCACGGTCTGTACTGCGCTAACAGTCAGAATCGAGCCTTGTCCCTCCTCCTCCCTTCAAGTCCTACCATACAAGCGAGCCTGCTCGCGAAGAGGTCGGTGGATTCACAGCAAATCAGGAATACTGAACCTCGATTTCATCCAGCTGATGATCAAAGGTCTTCAGCCGCGCGGTCCAGGTATACACCAGCACTTCGAAGTCACGATCGATCACCGCTCCGCCGGTGGTATCCGCTCGCACATCGCAGAAATCCAGCTGATAGCGTTCGCGGGCCATGGCCGTGGCGACGTCGGACAGCTCGCGGGCGTTGTTCAGCCAGTGCCAGCCGTCATCGGCGATCTGCTTGTCGAGTTCCAGGCATTGCTTCTTCAGGGCTTCGAGGCTTTTTTCCAGCGGCGTGCCGGTGAGCTCGCCCATGACTTCGGCGAAGGTTCGCCCGGGCTGCCAATAGCTGCCCCAGAAGTAGCGGTCGAACACGGTTTCGACCCGGCGCAGGGCGACTTTGGTGTCCCAGATCAGCACGAGCATCCTGCCCCGTTCGAGCTGGCGCTTCTTGACCCGTTGCAGCTGAATCGAGGTCCACGCGACGACGACGATCGCCATCACCGCGATCAGCGCAACGGCGCTGTCGAGGAAGATCATCGCCGTATCGATCTGGTGGGCCAGCATGATCCCGTAGAAATACGTGGCCGAGAGCAGCACCAGTGCGACCAGAGCGCACCAGAAGCCGAGAGCGTAAGGGTTTTTCATTATTGGTTTCCCCTGGGCCAGCACGAGCAATGTGCATTGCAGGAGCGCTTGGCATGGGGCGCCCCTCCAACACTTCAAAGCATAGCAACGGCCTCAGGGTTTGCTGGCGCTCGAGGTGTTCGTTCGTCCGCTTTCCCAGCCACCGCCCAGGGCGAGGAACAAATCGATCTGGCTCATCGCGACCTGAGTGTTGGCGGCGGCCAGTTGCGCGGTGACATCGGTGTAGGTGCGGGTCGCTTGCAGGTCGGCAAGGAACGACTCGCGGCCGGCCTGGAAGAAGCGGTGCGTCTGCTCGGCGGCGAGCTTGGCCGACTGCTCGGCTTCGGCCAGCGCATCGCGGCGTTGCAGCAGCGCGCTGTACTGGGCCAGACCGGTCTGCGTTTCGCGGATGGCGTTGAGCACCACGCCGTCGAAATGCGCCAGCGCGCCTTGAGTGTTGGCCTCGGCTTCACGAATGCGCGCACGGGCGCCGTTGGTCGGCACTTTCCAGCTCAACGACGGACCGAAGCCCCAGCGGTTGGTCGATGGATCACCGAGGTCATCGATGATGCCGACCGTGCCGATGGTCGCGCCGATGCTGATGTCCGGGTACAGCTCACCGGTGGCGATGCCGATGCCGGCGGTTGCCGCTGCGAGACGCCGCTCGGCCTGACGAATATCCGGGCGGCGCTTGAGCAGCGCAGCGCCGTCACCGACCGGCACCAGTTGCGCGATCTTCGGTAACTCGGCGCAACTGGCGGTACCTGCCGGCAACTGCTCGACCGGTTTGGCCAGCAGCATCGACAATCGGAACAGCCCAGCCTGACGCGCCGCTTCATAACGCGGCAAGTCGGCGCGCAAGGATTTGAATTGGGTCTGCGAACGGGTGACCTGAGTCTCGTCACCACGCCCGGCGTCACGCAGGCGCTGGATCAGCGTGGTGCTCTGCGATTGCAGGTCGAGAGAGTGCTCGGCGATTTCCCGCTCTTCGTTGGCTGCGCAGACCTGGGTGTAAGCACGAACCACGTCCGCCACCAAGGTGATACGCGCCGTGTCGGCGGCGGCCTGAGTCGCATCGGCATTGGCTTTGGCCGCTTCGATGCCGCGTTGCAACGTGCCCCACAGGTCGAACTGGTACGAAGCGCTGATGCCGATATCGGCAATGTTGGCCACCGGGACTTTCTCCGGCAGCAGGAACGCCTGACCGGATTCCTGCAAACGTTGCGCGCCCATTTTCACCCCGCCGCTCCAGCCGCCAGCGGCCTCGGCTTCATCCACCTGAGCACGTGCCCGCGACAGGTTCGCCGCCGCTACACGCAAATCGGTGTTGGAAGCCATGGCCTGCTGTACCAGTTGATCGAGGCGCGGGTCTTTATACAGCCGCCACCAGTCCGCCGGCACCGGCGCCGAGACCACCGGTTTGCCGGCGACTGCCAGCTCACCCTGAATATCCTTGCGCTGCACCGCCGCGTCGGCGGGCACCTGATAATCCGGGCCGACCATCTGACAGGCCGAGAGCATCACGCCCAACCCGGCGATCAACCAGGCCCTGCTCATGGCTGCGACTCCTCATGTTGGTCGTCGATGATCGACACGGTGGCGGTACGCCCGGCAATCATGCGGAAGTCGGCCGGCACATCATCAAAAGCGATGCGCACCGGAATCCGCTGCGCCAGGCGCACCCAACTGAACGCCGGGTTGACGTTGGGCAGCAGGTTGCTGCCGCTGGTGCGGTCGCGGTCTTCGATGCCGGCGACGATACTTTCGACATGCCCGCGCAACCTGGCGCGGTCGCCGATCACGCGGATATCCACCGATTGCCCGACGTGGATGCCGTCGAGTTTGGTTTCTTCAAAATAGCCGTCGATGTGGAAGGAGTTGCTGTCGACCACCGACAACACCGGGCGCCCGGCGGTGACGAATTCCTGCGGACGCGGCGCGCGGTCGTTGACGTAACCATCGACCGGGCTGCGGATCACCGAGCGATCGAGGTTGAGCTGCGCACTGTCGACCGCCACCAAGGCTTCGGCCAATGCCGATTGTGCACGGGCGACGCGCGACTGGCTTTCTTCCAGCTGTTCGGCCGGCACCAGATTGCCGAGACCGCGGTTACGCTTGGCTTCACGCTGCGCCTGGGCGAGGGTTTCTTCGCGATCGGCAACGGCGGCCTTGGCCTGGCGCAGAGCAAGTTTGAAGCGATCCTGGTCGATGCTGAACAGCACCTGGCCACGCTTGATCAACTGGTTGTCCTTTACCTCGACCTGCTGGATCAGCCCGGAAACGTCAGGGGCGATCTGGATGATGTCGGCGCGAATGTGGCCGTCGCGGGTCCACGGCGCGAACATGTAATACATCACCATGCGCCAGACGAGGACAACGGCAAAAGTCACGATCAGCAGGGTCAGGACCACGCGACCGATGGTCAGAAACGGTTTTTTCATGTCATCAGGTATCGACTGAGTGAGTCCACGCCGTACAGCAGCACGGCGTAGAGCGCCACGTTGAACAATGCCCGGTGCCAGACCAGACGGTAAAAGTGCAGGCGTTGCAGCACGCCATGCACCAACAAAAACAGCACGTAAGTGATGCCCATCAGCACCAGCAGGGTCGGCAGGAAGATGCCGCTGATATCCAGATCACCGATCATAGGGGCGCTCCATCGGGCAGCGGTTCTTCGGGCTCGGCGCTGGAGACGAACTCGACGCCGGGCAGCAAGGCCAGACGCAGACCGCTCAAGGCGTGCAACAGGTGTCGACGGGTTTCATCGTCGCCCTGGCCGTTCAGCGCACGGCGGGTACGATCAAGTGTCATCAGCAGACCGCTCGGTGCCGGCAGGCGTTCGTCGGCTTTGAGGCACGCGCGGAAATACTCGCCGACCTCGCCCACCACTTGTCGCAGCAGAGCGTTTGGCACGCCAGTGACGCGCGGGGTGTAGGCAAGCAGATCGAGCATATTCAGACCGACACGCACTTCGCGCATGGCGATGCCGGTGTCCTGACCGGTCAGGGCCAGACGTGGCAGGTGCTGCATCAGCCGATCGAGCAGCTGCACGCCCAAATGCCGATGCTCGGCGAGGCTGGCTGGCTCGGTCATGCTGACAATGTCTTTCCAGCTGAACCGGGTCAGACGCTTGGCCGCCAGCTCGGCGCCGAACGGTCGCGCCACCAGCGTCCAGATGAAAGCGAACAACAGCCCCAGCGGCCCGGCGAGGTTGGAGTTGGCGAAGGCGAAAAAGTCCGCGTCGTAAGCACCCTGAATACTGATGAACGACGAGGTATTAACCAGCGTCAGCAGCATGCCGAGGTAGAAGCGCGGCTGCACGGTCAGCGTGCCGACGCAAATGAACGGCACGGCAAACGCCAGCACCAGCATCGGGAAATCATGCAGGTTGGGCAGAATCAGAAACAGATAAAGGCTGGCGAACAGCACCGACATTCCGGTCCAGAAAAAGAACCGGTAAATCTGCGGCGCCGGGTCGTCCATCGAGGCAAAGAAGCTGCACGCCACCGCCGCCAGAATCACCGCGCTGCCGCCGTCCGGCCAGCCGAGCAGGATCCACAGCACCGAAGCAACGATGATCGCCAGAATGGTCGAGGTCACCGAGTAGAGCATCAGCCCGCGATCGATGAACGGCGTCAACCGGCCCAGGCGCCAATGGCGGTACACCGCGCGCCAGCTGTCCTGGCGCTCGCACAGAATCGCATCCTGCAGGCTGCGGCAGTCCTGCCACAGATCGATGAACTCACCGAGGCGGTAAATCGCATTGGAGAACAGCAACTGTTTGCGCTCCTCCAGCGCTTCGGCGCTCGGTTGCAACGCGTCGAGTTGATCTCTGAGTGCTTGCCAGCGCTCGAGATTGGCGTCTGCGTGGTCCAGCCATTCCCGGGTCGCAGTCAGCAATGGCTGGAATTTTTCCACCAGTTCCGGGGTGCGGCGTTCGAGGGCGTACAGCGAATCCTCTAGGGCATCGATCACTGGCAACAGGTGAATCATCCGGCCGCGCAGTTCCTTGGTGTTACGCACGGTTTGTGGCCGCGCGCCTTCGTGGGGCAACTGGCCGATCATCAACTCGAGGCTGTTGAAATTGGCGACCATGGCCATGCGCAGCGCGGTGACTTCTTCCGGCTGCACATCGCGGCTGAGAAACTTCAGGCTGTAGCTCGTCGCATCGGCGAACCACTTGCTTACTGCATCGTTGAACACCGGCGCCAGCCGACGCGGCCAGAACATCGCACCGACCACCGCAGCGACGGCGATGCCAAGGAAAATCTCTTCGGTACGCGCCTCGGCCACGTCCCACACCGCCAGCGGATTATCGACCACCGGCAGGGCAATCAGCGGCAAGGTGTAACCGGCCAGCATCAGCGCATAGCTGTTGGCGGTGCGCAGATGCAGGGACATGAACAGCAGAATGCCGGTCCACAACGCAATGACCACCACCAGCACATAAGGGCTCTGCACGAACATCGGCACGAACAGCACCGCCGCCGCCGCGCCCAGGAAAGTGCCCGCCGCGCGGTACAGCGCTTTGGAACTGGTCGGGCCGAGAAACGGGCTGGAGACAATGTACACCGTGGCCATCGCCCAATACGGACGCGGCATTTGCATGAGCAAGGCGATGTACAGCGCAATCATCGACGCTGCAAAAGTACGGACCCCGTAAAACCAGTCACGGGCCGGCGGCATGCCAGTGAAAAAACCGTTCAAGAGTTGACCACCACAGGCGAACTCGCCGCCTCAAAAGCCCTCAGTACCCGAAGCGTAGCTTCCAGATCGCTGCGTTCGATGCCTTCCAGCACCTCATGACGCAAGCGCACCAGCTCGGCCTCCACCGCCTGCACCAGCTCGCGGCCGGTATCGGTAAGGCTCAGGCACTTGGCGCGGCGATCCTGAGCATCTTCGGTGCGACAGACGTAACCGGCGTGGCACAGCTGATCGAGCAAGCGCACCAGCGAAGGACTCTCCATCCCCGCAGCCTGGGCGACTTGCACCTGACGCACGCCCTCGCCCAAACGCCCGATCATCAACAAGGGCACGGCGCAGGCTTCGGAAATTCCATAGTTGACCAGCGTGGTCTGGCAGATCTTCCGCCAATGCCGGGCGGCCACCACCATGGCGCTGCTGATGTTCATCTGGAGACTGTCGAGAGAATCGGACACGGGATAACGGACACTGTTAGTTTGCTAACTATCAATATCGCATTGGAGGGGAATTTCAGTCAAGTTTTGAAACAAATCTCCCCACGCTTGGCCGAGGCGT
>NZ_WBRZ01000031.1:0-32393 GCF_008923895.1 Pseudomonas sp. GXM4 | reverse complement strand
ACATTCAACATCAATGTGCCTGATCAACCGCTTTCGCGAGCAGGCTCGCTCCCACAGAGCTCACCACAAATCTGTAAGATCCCCGTTCCGCTTCAGAAGCCGCCGCTGAGCCCATGCCCGCACCCGCCCCATCAAAACTCGCCCGTCTGCTGTTCGGCCTGCTGGCCTATGTCAGCCTCGGCATTGGCCTGATCGCCATCGTCGTGCCCGGCCTGCCGACCACCGAGTTCATCCTCCTTGCCGCGTGGGCCGCGACCCGCAGTTCGCCGCGCTTGAGTGCCTGGCTGGAAAATCACCGCCTGTTCGGGCCGATCCTGAGTAACTGGCGCAACGGCAGGATCATCGCGCGCAAGGCCAAGCTCAGTGCCACCGTCAGCATGCTGTTGTGTGCGACGTTGATGCTGGTGATGCTCGATCACGGCTGGCCGATCTATCTGGCGATTGCCGGCATGGCCATGGGCAACCTGTGGATCTGGTCGCGTCCGGAGACGCCCGTCGCGGTAGTGAAACATCCCTGTAATTAAAGCCTTTTCAGCACTTTCCCCTGCGCAAACGTTTAGCAGCGACCGTCCGTCGGCAAGCGCCTCATGCCGTTTCGCTTAACGCCGATGAGGATTGAATGGCGCTGAATGGATTTGGCAAACCGGGCTTCAGGCCCAGCCACCTGTTTATTCCATTCGCGAGATCGCCCCATGTTCGACTCTCTTTCCATTCGCCTGAAAATCGTCCTGCTCTCCGGCCTGTGCCTGCTCGGAGTGGTGGCGCTGATTGTCAGCATGAACATCTACCAGACCAACCAGAACGACGCGCTGGTCAGTCAATCCAGCAACCAGTTACTCACCGCCAGCGTGCAGAACCTGCTGCAGGCCAAGGCCGCCGAGCAAGCGGTGCGGGTGCAGAAAACCTTTGGTGAAAGCCTGCTGGTGGTCACCGCCCTCGCCGATCAGATCAAGGATCTGCGGACGATGGCCACCAAGCGCTCACTCGAAGCCGGCGCCGTTCGGGAAGAGTTGAACCAGAGTCTGAAAACCGCTTTCGAGCGCAACGATAAAGTCCTCGGTATCTGGCTGGCCTTCGAACCCAACGGCCTCGACGGCAAGGACAGCGAATTCGCCAACGATGCCGCGCGGCAATCCAACGAAGCCGGGCGCTTCGCCTCGTACTGGAGCCGTGCCGCCGGCGCCGCGCTGAATACGATCATGGTCGAGGACGACCTGACCAAGACCACCCTCAGCGTCAGCGGCACGCCGTACAACAGTTGGTACACCTGCCCTCGCGACAACAAGCGCACCTGCCTGCTCGACCCGTATGCCGACACCGTCGGTGGCAAGGAAATGCTCATGACGACCGTTTCCGTGCCGCTGCTGGTGGATGGCAAAGCGATCGGCGTGGTCGGTGTCGACATCGCGCTCGACGCCCTGCAAGCCGCCGCCGTCGACTCGCAGCGCAGCCTGTTCAACAACGCCGGGCATATGCTGATCGTCTCCGGCAGCGGTGTGCTGGCGGCCGACAGTGCTGACGCGACGCGGGTCGGCAAAAAAATCGGCGACACCCTCGGCGCCGATGGCAAGGATGTATTGCAACTGGTCGGCAGCGGTACGGCGAAAATCCTCGAACAGGGCGACCTGATTCGCGCGGTTTACCCGGTCGACCCAATCGGCAATTCGCGCGCCTGGGGCGTGGTCATCGACCTGCCCGAGCACGTGCTGCTGGCCGATTCGGTAAAGCTGCAAGCGGTACTGGATGATGCGCAACAAACCGGCGTGATCACTGCCCTGCTGGTGGCGGGCGTGGCCGGTCTGGTCGGCCTGCTGCTGATCTGGCTCACCGCCTCCGGCGTCACCCGTCCGATCAACAGCGTTGCTGAGATGCTGAAGAACATCGCCAGCGGCGAAGGCGATCTGACCCAGCGCCTGAACTACAGCAAGAAAGACGAGCTGGGCGAACTGGTGAACTGGTTCAACCGCTTCCTCGACAAGCTTCAGCCGACCATCGCGCAGATCAAACAAAGCATCACCGAAGCGCGCGGTACGGCCGATCAATCGTCGGAAATCGCCCGCCAGACCAGCGAAGGCATGCAGGTGCAGTTCCGCGAAATCGATCAGGTCGCCACCGCCTCCAACGAAATGAGCGCCACTGCCCACGACGTCGCCAACAGTGCCTCGAACGCGGCCAATGCGGCCAAGGGTGCCGATCAGTCGGCGAAGGACGGCATGGCGATCATCGAGCGCAGCACCCGCGACATCAATCAGTTGGCCGATGAAGTCAGCAAAGCGGTGACCGAAGTCGAAGCGCTGGCGGTCAACAGCGAGCAGATCGGTTCGGTGCTGGAAGTAATCCGCAGCATCGCCGAACAAACCAACCTGCTGGCTCTCAACGCCGCCATCGAAGCCGCCCGCGCCGGTGAAAGCGGTCGCGGTTTTGCCGTGGTCGCCGACGAGGTGCGCAACCTGGCCAAGCGCACGCAGGATTCGGTGGAAGAAATCCGCATCGTCATCGAGCGCATCCAGACCGGCACCCGTGGCGTGGTCGCGACCATGCACTCGAGCCAGACCCAGGCGCACAACAACGCCGGGCAGATTCGTCAGGCGGTCGATGCACTGGGCAAGATCAGCGACGCGGTGACACTGATCAGCGACATGAACCTGCAGATCGCCAGCGCCGCCGAAGAACAGAGCGCCGTGGCCGAAGAGGTCAACCGCAACGTCTCGGCGATCCGCACCGTCACCGAAACCCTGACCGAACAGGCCACCGAGTCGGCAGCGATCAGCAGCCAGCTCAACAGCCTGGCGAGCCAGCAGATGAAGTTGATGGATCAGTTTCGCGTCTGATCGCCACCCCACCTATCTGATCGTTCCCACGCTCCGCGTGGGAATGCATCAAGGGACGCTCCGCGTTCCAGCTTTCGATTGGGACGCAGAGCGTCCCGGGCGGCATTCCCACGCGGAGCATGGGAACGATCCTCAATCCAGCCCGGTTATGTTTTGCACTATCATCGCCCTCTCGTTCCGGAGGGCCTTCGATGACTGATCTGCTCACGTCCATCCAAACCGCACTCGATTTGCCTCACACGCCAATACTCTTCACCGGTGACGGCGCGCTGCCCTCGGCGTTCGCCGTCACTGAACTGGCCTGCGCCAGCATCGCCGCTGCCAGCCAAGCGCTCAGCGAATTGCTTCACCAGCAAACCGGGCACTTGCCTGCGGTTGCAGTCGACCGACGCCTGGCCTCGTTCTGGTTCTCCACCTCGCTTCGCCCGATCGGCTGGCAGGTGCCGCCGCTGTGGGATCCCGTCGCCGGCGACTATGCGACCCGGGACGGCTGGATCCGTCTGCACACCAACGCTCCGCATCACCGCGCCGCCGCTGAACGCGTGCTCGGCGCCTGCGCCGACCGCGCCGCAATGGCGGCAAAAGTCGCGCAATGGGACAGTGCGGATCTGGAACAAGCAGTGGTCGACGCCAACGGCTGCGCCGCCGAGATGCGCAGTTGGGCGCAGTGGCAGCAGCATCCGCAGGGGCTGGCGGTGAATGCCGAAGCGCTGGTGCAATTCAGCGAGCAGACGGACGAGAACCGCACCGCCTGGCAAGGCTCGATCGCACGACCGCTGGCCGGGATCAAGGTGCTCGACCTGACCCGCGTGCTCGCCGGCCCCACCGCAAGCCGCTTTCTCGCCGGGCTGGGCGCCAACGTCTTGCGCATCGATCCACCGAGCTGGAACGAGCCCGGTGTGGTCCCGGAAATGACCGTGGGCAAACGCTGTGCGCGGCTGGATCTGCAGACTCCTGCGGATCGCGCGGTGTTTGAAGGCCTGTTGAAAGACGCCGACATTCTGCTGCACGGCTACCGCGCCGATGCGCTGGAACATCTGGGGTTTGGTATTGAACGCCGAAGGCAACTGGCACCGGGGCTGATCGACGTCTGTCTCAACGCCTACGGCTGGAGCGGCCCCTGGCAGAACCGCCGGGGCTTCGACAGCCTGGTGCAGATGAGCAGCGGCATCGCCGAGGCCGGACAGCGCTGGCAGCACAGCGATAAACCGACGCCACTGCCGGTGCAGGCGCTGGATCATGCGACCGGGTATCTGCTGGCGGCGAGTGCGATCAGATTGCTGACTGAACGACTGGCCAACGGTCGCGGGGGTTCGGCGCGGTTGTCGCTGGCACGGACGGCGAAGCTGTTGGTCGAGCATGGGCCGGGGATGCTTGATCCGCTGCGGGCTGAAGACGCACTGGATCAGGATCCGGCGATTGAACAGACCGCGTGGGGGCCGGCGCGGAGGTTGCGCGTGCCGCTGCAGATCCGCGGGACGGCGGTGCGGTGGGATTGGCCGGCGACGGAGTTGGGCTCGCATCCTCCGTGTTGGCCATGAGAAGCCCCTCACCCTAGCCCTCTCCCAGAGGGAGAGGGGACTGATTGGGGGATATTGGAGAGTTACGCCGACGTGAAAGATTTTCGTCGAATCCATAATCGACTCGATCGCTCAGGTCGATGTATAGCGCCAGACACCTCGGTAGATCCCCTCTCCCTCTGGGAGAGGGGACTGATTGGGGGATATTGGACAGTTACGCCGACGTGAAAGATTTTCGTCGAATCCATAATCGACTCGATCGCTCAGGTCGATGTATAGCGCCAGACACCTCGGTAGATCCCCTCTCCCTCTGGGAGAGGGCTAGGGTGAGGGGCTGCTTTTCAGATCACAACGACAACACTCCGCTATACAACCCATACGCCGCCAGCCCCGCCCCGATCACCACGCAGGCAAAAATCCCTTTCTCCACCGTGGTAAAAACCGGTTGCCCCTGTTCACGCTTGGCCTTGGCAAACAGAATCACCCCCGGCGCATACAGCAGCGCCGACAGCAGCAGATACTTCACCCCACCGGCATACAACAGCCACACCGCGTAAACCAGGGCGATGCCGCCGATCAGCAGATCCTTGGTGCGCTCGGCCGACGCGTGTTCGTAGGTTTCGCCGCGCCCGCTGAGCAGCACCGCGTAGGCCGCTGACCACAGGTACGGCACCAGAATCATCGACGAGGCCAGGTAGATCAGGCTGGTGTAAGTCCCCGCCGAGAACAGTGTGATCAGCAAGAAAATCTGGATCATCACATTGGTCAGCCACAGCGCGTTGACCGGCACGTGATTGTTGTTTTCCTTCTTGAGGAACGCCGGCATGGTCTTGTCCTTGGCCGTGGCGAAGAGGATTTCCGCGCAGAGCAAGGCCCAGGACAACAATGCACCGAGCAGGGAAATCGCCAACCCGACGCTGATCAGCAATGCGCCCCACGGCCCGACGATGTGCTCGAGCACCGCTGCCAGCGAAGGGTTCTGCAGGTTGGCCAGTTCCGGCTGGCTCATGATCCCCAGCGACAGCACGTTGACCAGCACCAGCAGCGCCAGCACACCGAGAAACCCGATCACCGTGGCGCGGCCGACATCGCTGCGTTTTTCTGCGCGGGCCGAATAGACGCTGGCGCCTTCGATGCCGATGAAGACGAACACGGTGACCAGCATCATGTTGCGCACCTGGTCCATCACCCCGCCGAAATTCGGGTTGCTGCGGCCCCAGATGTCACGGGTGAAGATCTCTGCCTTGAACGCGACGGCAGCGATGACGATGAACATGATCAGCGGCACAACCTTGGCCACGGTGGTCAACTGGTTGATCAGCGCCGCCTCCTTGATCCCGCGCATCACCAGAAAATGCACCGCCCACAACAGCACCGAGGCGCAGCCGATGGCGATCGGCGTATTGCCCTGACCGAACACCGGGAAGAAATAGCCAAGGGTGCTGAACAGCAAGACGAAATAGCCGACGTTGCCCAGCCAGGCGCTGATCCAGTAACCCCACGCCGACGAAAAACCCATGTAATCGCCGAACCCGGCCTTGGCGTAGGCGTAGACGCCTGAGTCCAGCTCCGGCTTGCGATTGGCCAGGGTCTGAAAGACGAACGCCAGCGTCAGCATGCCTATCGCAGTAATGCCCCAACCGATCAGGATCGCCCCTGCATCGGCGCGTGCCGCCATGTTTTGCGGCAACGAGAAAATCCCCCCGCCGATCATCGACCCGACCACCAGCGCGATCAACGCACCAAGGCGCAGTTTTTGCGTCGGTTGCGACATGCAGATCTCCTTGAAAGAGCCGTTGTTGTTTATTTGTAACAACACCTGACTAAAAGCCTAAGGGTAGATGACGTTTATCAGGTAATGCCGAATCTCGCACCGCTATATATAGCCGACCACGATAAGGCGTAGCACATTAAGTCAGTTTTGTTCGCCGATCTTGATTATTCGATTCTGTGCTGAAAACAGATGACCGACATTTGCCAATCGCTGAAAAGCAACTAGCGTCATAGTTCGAAAGCATTAATAGCTATTCCCGATTGCTTCAGCGAAATGGCTCTGGAATGGGCCTTTGAGGCTACAGCGTTATGCCCGCAACGGGCGGACAAGTCATTCATTAACAATGGAATGTGACCATGCACTGATCCATGTCAGCTGTTCGAACAGACAACAGTACTAGGCTGTGAGCTCTCCTTTCCTGCAATGGAGTCATGCAAATGTCTGAAGCGCCCGGAAAACTAAGACTCGGTGCACTGGTTGCACTGGTAGTCGGTTCAATGATTGGCGGCGGGATATTTTCGTTGCCACAAAACATGGCCGCCAGCGCCGACGTCGGTGCAGTGCTGATCGGCTGGGCCATCACCGCAGTCGGCATGCTCACCCTCGCATTTGTCTTTCAGACCCTCGCCAATCGCAAGCCTGACCTGGACGGCGGTGTCTACGCCTACGCCAAGGCCGGATTCGGCGACTACATGGGTTTCTCATCAGCCTGGGGTTACTGGATCAGCGCCTGGCTGGGCAACGTCGGCTACTTCGTTCTGCTGTTCAGCACCCTCGGCTATTTCTTTCCGATCTTCGGCGAAGGCAATACCCCGGCGGCGGTGATCGGCGCGTCCTTGCTGCTGTGGGGCGTGCATTTCCTGGTGTTGCGCGGGATCAAGGAAGCGGCGTTCATCAACCTGGTGACCACCGTCGCCAAGGTCGTGCCGCTGCTGCTGTTTGTATTGATCGCAGTCTTCGCGTTCAGACTGGACATCTTCACCGCCGACATCTGGGGCGTGAAAAACCCTGATCTGGGCAGTGTGATGAACCAGGTGCGCAACATGATGCTGGTCACCGTCTGGGTGTTCATCGGCATCGAAGGCGCGAGCATCTTCTCCGCCCGCGCCGAGAAGCGCTCGGACGTCGGCAAGGCTACGGTGATCGGCTTCATCACCGTGCTGCTGTTTCTGGTGCTGGTGAACGTGCTGTCGCTGGGCATCATGACCCAGCCGGAACTGGCGAAACTGCAGAACCCGTCGATGGCCGCCGTGCTTGAGCATGTGGTCGGTCACTGGGGTGCGGTGCTGATCAGCGTCGGCCTGATCATCTCGCTGCTCGGCGCGCTGCTGTCGTGGGTGCTGCTGTGTGCCGAGATCATGTTCGCCGCCGCCAAAGACCACACCATGCCGGAGTTTCTGCGCAAGGAAAACGCCAACCATGTGCCGGTCAACGCCCTGTGGCTGACCAACGCCATGGTGCAGGTGTTCCTGATCATCACCCTGTTCTCGGCCAGCACTTACCTGTCGCTGATCTACCTCGCCACCTCGATGATTCTGGTGCCGTACCTGTGGTCGGCGGCCTATGCCCTGCTGCTGGCGGTGCGCGGCGAGAGCTACGAAGGCTTTGCCGCCGAGCGGCGCAAGGATCTGATCATCGGCGGTATCGCCCTGATCTATGCGGTGTGGTTGTTGTACGCCGGCGGGGTCAAGTACCTGCTGCTGTCGGCCCTGCTCTATGCGCCCGGCGCGATCCTGTTCGCCAAGGCCAAGCTGGAACTCAAACAACCGGTTTTCACCAACGTCGAGAAGCTGATTTTCGCCGCAGTGGTCGTGGGCGCCGTGGTGGCGGCCTACGGTCTCTACGATGGCTTCCTGACGCTGTAACCCCTGATTGAATTGTCATCTGGAGGAACACAGAAATGACCACGGAAAAAGTGAAGTACGGCGTCCACTCCGAAGCCGGGAAACTGCGTAAAGTCATGGTTTGCTCCCCAGGTCTGGCCCATCAGCGGCTGACCCCGAACAACTGCGATGAACTGCTGTTCGATGACGTGCTGTGGGTGGCGCAGGCCAAGCGCGATCACTTCGACTTCGTCACCAAGATGCGCGAGCGCGGCATCGACGTGGTGGAAATGCACAACCTGCTGACCGACATCGTCGCCATCCCCGAAGCGCTGGACTGGATCCTCGAACGCAAAGTCACTGCCGACTCGGTGGGCCTGGGCCTGATCAGCGAAGTGAAATCCTGGCTGAAAAGCCTCGAGCCACGGCACATCGCCGAATTCCTGATTGGCGGCGTCTCGGCCGATGATCTGCCGGACAGCTTCGGTGGCAAGACCATCCAGATGTTCCGCGACTTCCTCGGCCACTCCAGCTTCATCCTGCCGCCGCTGCCCAATACCCAGTTCACCCGCGACACTACCTGCTGGATCTACGGTGGCGTGACGCTGAACCCGATGTACTGGCCGGCGCGCCGTCAGGAAACCCTGCTGACCACCGCCATCTACAAATTCCATCCGCAGTTCACCAACGCCGAATTCGAGATCTGGTACGGCGACCCGGACAAGGACCACGGCAACTCTACCCTTGAGGGCGGCGACGTCATGCCGATCGGCAACGGTGTGGTGCTGATCGGCATGGGCGAGCGTTCATCGCGGCAGGCCATCGGCCAACTGGCGCTGAACCTGTTCAACAACAAAGCGGTGGAAAAAGTCATCGTCGCCGGCCTGCCGAAGTCCCGCGCAGCAATGCACCTGGACACCGTGTTCAGCTTCTGCGACCGCGACCTGGTGACGATCTTCCCGGAAGTGGTCAACCAGATCGTCGCCTTCACCCTGCGTCCTGACGAAAGCAAACAGGGTGGCATCGACATCCGCCGCGAAGAAGGCAGCTTCCTCGACACCGTCGCTGCGGCGCTTAACCTGCCGAAACTGCGCGTGGTGGAAACTGGCGGCAACAGCTTCGCCGCCGAACGCGAGCAATGGGACGACGGCAACAACGTGGTGGCCATGGAACCCGGCGTGGTCATCGGCTACGACCGCAACACCTACACCAACACCCTGCTGCGCAAGGCTGGCGTGGAGGTCATCACCATCAGCGCCGGCGAACTCGGCCGAGGCCGTGGCGGCGGCCACTGCATGACCTGCCCGATCATCCGCGACCCGATCGATTACTAATCTTTGAGCCTTCGCCGCGACTTATCGAGCGCGGCCAAGGGGATAACCGAAACCCAAGGAGATCCATCATGGCTTTTAACATTCACAACCGTAACCTGCTCAGCCTGGAACACCACACCCCACGTGAGCTGCGTTACCTGCTCGACCTGTCTCGCGATCTGAAACGTGCGAAGTACACCGGCACCGAGCAACAGCATCTGAAGGGCAACAACATCGCCCTGATCTTCGAAAAAACTTCGACCCGCACCCGTTGCGCCTTCGAAGTGGCGGCCTATGACCAAGGCGCCAACGTCACTTACATCGACCCGAACTCCTCGCAAATCGGCCACAAGGAAAGCATGAAGGACACCGCCCGCGTGCTCGGGCGCATGTACGACGCCATCGAGTACCGTGGCTTCAAACAGGAAATCGTTGAGGAGCTGGCCAAGTTCGCCGGCGTGCCGGTGTTCAACGGCCTGACCGATGAATATCACCCGACCCAGATGATCGCCGACGTGCTGACCATGCGTGAACACGCCGACAAGCCGATCCACGAAATCAGCTACGCCTACTTGGGCGATGCGCGCAACAACATGGGCAACTCGCTGCTGCTGATCGGCGCCAAGCTCGGCATGGACGTGCGCATCTGCGCGCCGAAAGCGCTGTGGCCGCTGGACGATCTGGTCGCGCGCTGCAAAAAATACGGTGAGGAAAGCGGCGCACGCATCACCCTCACCGAAGATCCGAAAGAAGCGGTCAAAGGCGTCGACTTCATTCACACCGATGTCTGGGTATCGATGGGCGAACCGGTGGAAGCCTGGGCCGAGCGCATCCAGCAGCTGCTGCCGTATCAGGTCAACGCCGACCTGATGAAAGCCACCGGCAACCCGCGTACCAAGTTCATGCACTGCCTGCCGGCCTTTCACAACAGCGACACCAAGGTCGGCAAACAAATCGCCGAGCAGTATCCGCACCTGAAAAACGGCATCGAAGTGACCGACGACGTGTTCGAGTCGCCAGCCTGCATCGCCTTCGAGCAAGCGGAAAACCGCATGCACACGATCAAGGCGATTCTGGTTTCGACACTGGCTGATCTCTGACTGGTTGAAGATGATCGTTCCCACGCTCCCGCGTGGGAATGCATCCCGTGACGCTCTGCGTCACAGCGGACGCAGAGCGTCCGTGGCGGCATTCCCACGCAGAGCGTGGGAACGATCAACACGAAAAAGGACATGCACCATGCGTATCGTCGTAGCCCTGGGCGGTAACGCCCTGCTCCGCCGTGGTGAGCCGATGACCGCTGACAACCAGCGCGCCAACATCCGCATCGCCACCGAGCAAATCGCCAAGATCCATCCCGGCAACCAACTGGTCATCGCTCACGGCAATGGCCCGCAAGTCGGTCTGCTGTCGCTGCAAGCGGCGGCCTACACCTCTGTCACTCCCTACCCGCTGGACGTGCTCGGTGCCGAAACCGAAGGCATGATCGGCTACATCATCGAACAGGAACTGGGCAATCTGCTCGACTTCGAAGTGCCGTTCGCCACCCTGCTGACCCAGGTCGAAGTCGACGCCAATGACCCGGCTTTCAAGAACCCGACCAAGCCGATCGGCCCGGTCTACGAGAAAGCCGAAGCGGAAAAACTCGCCGCCGAGAAAGGCTGGGCGATTGCTGCCGATGGCGACAAATTCCGCCGCGTCGTCGCCAGTCCACGGCCGAAGCGCATCTTCGAAATCCGCCCGATCAAGTGGTTGCTGGACAAAGGCAGCATCGTCATCTGCGCCGGTGGCGGCGGGATTCCGACCATGTACGACGAGCAGCGCAATCTCAAAGGCATCGAGGCGGTGATCGACAAGGATCTGTGTTCGTCGTTGCTGGCCGAGCAACTGGAAGCCGACCTGCTGGTGATCGCCACTGACGTCAACGCAGCGTTCATCGATTACGGCAAGCCGACGCAGAAAGCCATCGCCGAAGCCCACCCGGACGAACTCGAACGCCTCGGCTTCGCCGCCGGCTCCATGGGACCGAAGGTGCAGGCAGCCTGCGAATTCGCGCGCCATACTGGCAAGGTCGCGGTGATCGGTTCGCTGGCCGATATCGAAGCCATCGTCCAGGGCACCGCCGGTACGCGGGTCAGCACGGCGAAGCCGGGGATCAGCTACCGATAACAATAAACGCCGGGGCAGGCTCAAGGCCTGCCCCGCTTCCATGCCTTGAAAGGAGTAGCTCAATGGCCCAGTTCGAACCCGGTCATCTGCACATCGAGCGGCACGCGTTGACCGACGATGACGTCAATTACAACGTGCATCTGGACTATGAAGTGTTCACTGATCCGCAGAAAGGCAAAGGTATTCAGTTCACCCTGCACGGCAGCATGCAGGGCAAGGACATGAAGGAGGCGTTTTTCCTGCCCAAGGAAGAGGCCTACAACTTCGCCCGCGATGTCACGCGGATCGCCGAGAAGTACGGAATCCCCAAGACCCACAGCCAGATCGGTTCGGTGCACAAGCATTACGATCTGATGTTTGAAGACATTCGGCAGAAGTTGAATATGCAGTCGGGGGATCCGGTGAACCTCGAGCATTTCGAATAAAAATCAAAAGCCCCTCACCCTAGCCCTCTCCCGGAGGGAGAGGGAACCGATTGGGGGATGCTGCAGCATTGCGTCGACCTGATCCTGCATCACTGAATCCATAATCGCCCGGTACTTTCAGGTCGATGCATAACCCCAGACACCTCGGTCGGCTCCCTCTCCCTCCGGGAGAGGGCTGGGGTGAGGGGGCTTTTGATTTAAGGCATACTTGCCCCCCTCCGCTCTGCAGATCACTGAACCGCCCCCATGCGTATCCACGTCAGCTTCATCGACCGCGTCGGCATCACCCAGGAAGTCCTGGCTATCCTCGGTGGGCGCAATCTCAATCTGGATGCGGTGGAAATGATCCCGCCGAACGTCTACATCGACGCGCCGACCCTCAGCCCGCAAGTGCTCGAAGAACTGAAAGATGCGCTGTTTCGCGTGCTCGGCGTGGAAGCGGTGACCGTAGTCGATATCCTCCCCGGCCAGCGCCGGCACTTGCAGCTCGATGCTTTGCTCGCGGCGATGACTGACCCGGTGCTGGCCCTCGACAGCGCCGGCAAGGTGCTGCTGGCCAACCCGGCGCTGATTGCCCTGTACGGTCGCGAACCGGCCGGCGAAAGCGTCTCGGCGCTGTTCAACGATCCCGGTCTGCTCGACACCCTGCTGGAAAACGGCTTTCGCCTGCCGCTGCGCGAAATCACCGTCAATGGCCAGACCCTGCTGCTCGATGCCACGCCGATCACCGACGCCGGCGCCCTGCTGACCCTGTATCAACCAAATCGCATCGGCGAACAACTCTCGGCACTGCATCACGATCACGCCGAAGGCTTCGACGCGTTGCTCGGCGAGTCTCCGGCGATTCGCACACTCAAGGCCCGCGCGCAACGCGTCGCCGCCCTTGATGCACCGTTGCTGATTCAGGGCGAAACCGGTACCGGCAAAGAATTGGTGGCCCGCGCCTGTCACGCGATCAGTGCGCGGCACAGTGCTCCTTTTCTGGCGTTGAACTGCGCAGCGCTGCCGGAAAACCTCGCCGAAAGCGAACTGTTCGGCTACGCCCCCGGCGCCTTCACCGGCGCGGCGCGTGGCGGTAAGCCGGGGCTGATGGAACTGGCCAACCAGGGCACGGTGTTTCTCGATGAAATCGGCGAGATGTCGCCGTACTTGCAGGCCAAACTCCTGCGTTTTCTCAACGACGGCAGCTTCCGCCGCGTCGGTGGTGATCGGGAAGTAAAGGTCGACGTGCGCATCCTCAGCGCGACCCACCGCGATCTGGAAAAAATGGTCAGCGAAGGGCTGTTCCGCGAAGACCTGTTCTATCGCCTCAACGTGCTGAACGTCGAAGTGCCGCCGCTGCGTGAACGCGGTCAGGACATCCTGCTGCTGGCGCGCTACTTCATGCAGCAGGCCTGCGCGCAGATCCAGCGCCCGGTCTGCCGCCTGGCACCGGGGACTTATCCGGCGCTGCTCGGCAATCGCTGGCCGGGCAACGTGCGGCAATTGCAGAACGTGATTTTTCGCGCAGCGGCGATTTGCGAGAGCAGCCTGGTCGATATCGGTGACCTCGACATCGCCGGCACCTCCGTCGCGCGCCAGAGCGACACTGAGGTGGAAAGTCTCGAACAAGCGGTCGAATCGTTCGAAAGGGCGCTGCTGGAAAAGCTTTACGTCAGCTATCCCTCGACCCGGCAACTGGCGAGCCGATTGCAAACCTCGCACACCGCCATCGCCCATCGCCTGCGCAAATACGGCATTCCCAATAAACCCTGACTCACCGCGCATCCCTATTGCAGGAAAATTCCCGATGTGGGAGCGAGCCTGCTCGCGAAAGCGGTATATCAGCAAAATAGCTGGCGCCTGATACACCGTCTTCGCGAGCAGGCTCGCTCCCGCAGGGTTTTATGGCGGATTCGAAATCCGTCCAAAAACGACCTCCACCTGTACCGAAAGCGCTACAGCGGAACGATATCGCTACACCCGCCTGCGACCAGCGCTGCGCAACGCTTTGATCCGATTAAGCTTTTCTCCTCGCCCAAAGCTGTAGCGATTTCGCTACGGGCGCAACCTGCCGACACCCACCTGAAAAATCCAAGCCATTGATTTATATAGATAAATTAACCTTGGCCGCATTCTTGCTACTTGCCTCCTCATCTATTAAGGGCTTCCCCGCCCCAAGCTTTCCACCGCGTCCACCAGACGAGTCTGACCCCTGAGGAATTTCCATGAGCGAGTTGCGTTTTACTGAAGATCACGAATGGCTGCGCACCGAAGCCGACGGCAGTGTCACTGTCGGCATCACCGCATTCGCGCAGAACGCCTTGGGCGACGTGGTGTTCGTGCAACTGCCTGAGCTGCAGGCTTACGAAAAAGGCGCAGAAGCCGCCACCGTGGAATCGGTGAAAGCCGCCAGCGGCGTGTACATGCCGCTCGATGGCGACGTGCTGGAAGTCAACCCGGCGCTGCAAGATGCTCCTGAGCTGGTCAACGAAGATCCGCTGGGCGAAGGCTGGTTCTTCCGCTTTCAGCCAAGCGACGCCGCCGCTGTCGGCAAACTGCTCGATCAGGACGCCTATGACCGCCTGATCAAAGCCCAAGCCGAAGCCTGAGGAATTACGCCATGACCGCCATCAATCTCGGCACTGCCAACGAATTCATCGCCCGTCACATCGGCCCGCGCGCCGGTGACGAGCAAGCCATGCTCAACAGCCTGGGCTACGATTCCCTCGAAGCGCTGAGCGCCAGCGTCATCCCGGAAAGCATCAAGGGCACCAGCGTGCTGGGCATGGACGACGGCCTCAGCGAGGCCGACGCCTTGGCGATGATCAAATCCATCGCCGGCAAGAATCAGCTGTTCAAGACCTACATCGGCCAGGGCTACTACAACTGCCACACGCCGTCGCCGATCCTGCGCAACCTGCTGGAAAATCCGGCCTGGTACACCGCTTACACCCCGTACCAGCCAGAAATTTCCCAAGGCCGTCTCGAAGCGCTGCTGAATTTCCAGACCATGATCAGCGACCTTACCGGCCTGCCGATCGCCAACGCCTCGCTGCTCGACGAAGCTACCGCCGCTGCCGAAGCCATGACCTTCTGCAAACGCCTGAGCAAGAACAAAGGCAGCCACCAGTTCTTTGCGTCGATCCACAGCCATCCGCAGACCCTCGACGTGCTACGCACCCGTGCCGAGCCGCTGGGTATCGATGTGGTCGTGGGCGATGAGCGCGAACTGACTGACGTCACGCCGTTCTTCGGCGCGCTGCTGCAATACCCGGCGAGCAACGGTGATGTATTCGACTACCGCGAGC
Organism: Pseudomonas sp. GXM4; assembly: GCF_008923895.1. NCBI lineage: Bacteria > Pseudomonadati > Pseudomonadota > Gammaproteobacteria > Pseudomonadales > Pseudomonadaceae > Pseudomonas > Pseudomonas sp. GXM4. The sequence continues at coordinate 17,248 of NZ_WBRZ01000031.1, read as the reverse complement.
TGACCGAGCGCTTCCACGCCGCCAACGCTCTGGTGGCCGTGGCCGCCGACCTGCTGGCCCTGACACTGCTGACCGCACCGGGCGAATTCGGTGCCGACGTCGCCATCGGTTCGGCGCAACGCTTCGGCGTGCCGCTGGGCTTCGGTGGCCCGCACGCCGCTTATTTCTCCACCAAAGATGCGTTCAAGCGTGACATGCCGGGCCGTCTGGTCGGTGTCTCGGTTGACCGTTTCGGCAAGCCAGCGCTGCGTCTGGCGATGCAGACCCGCGAGCAACACATCCGCCGCGAGAAGGCCACGTCGAACATCTGCACCGCCCAGGTGCTGCTGGCCAATATCGCCAGCATGTACGCCGTCTACCACGGCCCGAAAGGCCTGACCCAGATCGCCAACCGCGTGCATCACCTGACCGCGATTCTGGCCAAGGGCCTGACCGCGCTGGGCGCTCAAGTCGAGCAGGCAAACTTCTTCGACACCCTGACCGTTGCCACCGGCGCGCACACCGCCGCGCTGCACGACAAGGCGCACGCTCAGCAGATCAACCTGCGTGTGATCGACGCTCAACGTCTGGGCCTGTCGGTCGACGAAACCACCACTCAGGCTGATATCGAAACCCTGTGGGGCCTGTTCGCCGACGGCAAGACCCTGCCGGACTTCGCTGCGCTGGCCGCCTCGGTGCAGAGCACCATCCCTGCTGCGCTGGTGCGCCAGTCGCCGATCCTCAGCCACCCGGTGTTCAACCGTTATCACTCGGAAACCGAGCTGATGCGCTACCTGCGCAAACTGGCGGACAAGGACCTGGCACTGGATCGCACCATGATTCCACTGGGCTCGTGCACCATGAAACTCAACGCCGCCAGTGAAATGATCCCGGTGACCTGGGCCGAATTCGGCGCACTGCACCCGTTCGCCCCGGCCGCACAAAGCGCCGGTTACCAGCAACTGACCGATGAGCTGGAAGCGATGCTCTGCGCCGCCACCGGTTACGACTCGATCTCGCTGCAACCGAACGCTGGTTCGCAAGGCGAATACGCAGGTCTCCTGGCGATCCGCGCCTACCACCAGAGCCGTGGCGATGAGCGCCGCGACATCTGCCTGATCCCGTCGTCGGCCCACGGCACCAACCCGGCCACCGCGCAAATGGCTGGCATGCGCGTGGTCGTCACCGCGTGCGATACGCGTGGCAACGTCGACATCGAAGACCTGCGTGCCAAAGCCATTGAGCACCGCGAACACCTCGCCGCGCTGATGATCACCTACCCGTCGACCCACGGCGTGTTCGAAGAAGGCATTCGCGAAATCTGCGCGATCATTCACGACAACGGCGGCCAGGTGTACATCGACGGCGCCAACATGAACGCCATGGTCGGCCTCTGCGCACCGGGCAAGTTCGGCGGCGACGTTTCGCACCTGAACCTGCACAAAACCTTCTGCATCCCGCACGGCGGTGGCGGCCCGGGCGTCGGTCCGATCGGCGTCAAATCGCACCTGACCCCGTTCCTGCCGGGCCACGGCCAGATGGAACGCAAGGAAGGCGCGGTCTGCGCGGCACCGTTCGGCAGCGCAAGCATTCTGCCGATCACCTGGATGTACATCCGCATGATGGGTGGCGCCGGTCTCAAACGCGCTTCGCAGCTGGCGATCCTCAATGCCAACTACATTTCCCGTCGCCTCGAAGAGCATTACCCAGTGCTCTACACCGGCAGCAACGGCCTGGTGGCGCACGAGTGCATTCTCGATCTGCGCCCATTGAAAGACAGCAGCGGCATCAGCGTCGATGACGTCGCCAAACGCCTGATCGACTTCGGCTTCCACGCGCCGACCATGTCGTTCCCGGTCGCCGGCACATTGATGATCGAGCCGACTGAAAGCGAATCCAAGGAAGAACTGGACCGCTTCTGCGACGCGATGATCAGCATCCGCGAAGAAATTCGCGCAGTGGAAAACGGCACCCTGGACAAGGAAGACAACCCACTGAAAAACGCCCCGCACACCGCAGCGGAACTGGTTGGCGAATGGACCCACCCATACAGCCGCGAGCAAGCGGTGTACCCGGTCGCATCGCTGATCGAAGGCAAATACTGGCCGCCGGTCGGCCGCGTCGACAACGTCTTCGGCGATCGCAACCTGGTCTGCGCCTGCCCGTCGATCGAAAGCTACGCTTAAAGGAATGAGGGGGCGGGTCACCTGTCCCTGTCTCCAGAACGCCACAAATCCCTGTGGGAGCTGGCTTGCCAGCGATGAGGGTGGATCAGTCTGCATATCTGTTGCCTGACACTCCGCCATCGCTGGCAAGCCAGCTCCCACATGGAACGCATCAAGCCTTACGCTTCGCCAATCCCCATAACAAGAAACCGGAGAACCACTCATGTCGTTAAGCGTGTTCGACCTGTTCAAGATTGGCATCGGTCCCTCCAGTTCCCACACCGTCGGCCCGATGCGCGCGGCTGCGCGCTTCGCCGAGGGCTTGCGCCGGGAAAACCTGCTGACCAGCACCGCCAGCGTCCGTGTCGAGCTGTACGGTTCGCTCGGCGCTACCGGTAAAGGACACGGCAGCGACAAAGCCGTGCTGCTCGGCCTCGAAGGCGAACATCCGGACACTGTCGACACCGAAACCGTCGCCGCGCGCCTGCAAGAAATTCGCGGCAATGGCCGACTGAATCTGCTCGGTGAACACAGCATCGCGTTCAACGAGAAAGAACATCTGGCGATGATCCGCAAACCGTTGGCCTACCACCCCAACGGCATGATCTTTCGCGCCTTCGATGCGGCGGGGATTCAGATCCGCAGTCGCGAGTACTACTCGGTCGGCGGTGGTTTCGTTGTCGATGAAGACGCGGCCGGTGCCGATCGCATCGTCGAAGACGCCACGCCGCTGACCTTCCCGTTCAAAAGTGCCAAGGATTTGCTCGGTCATTGCGCTACCTATGGCCTGTCGATCAGTCAGGTGATGCTGACCAACGAGAGCGCCTGGCGCCCTGAAGCGGAAACCCGTGCCGGCCTGCTGAAAATCTGGCAGGTGATGCAGGACTGCGTCGCTGCCGGCTGTCGTAACGAAGGCATTTTGCCGGGCGGCTTGAAGGTCAAACGCCGGGCGGCGGCGCTGCATCGGCAATTGTGCAAGAACCCGGAATCGGCGCTGCGCGATCCGCTGTCGGTGCTCGACTGGGTCAATCTTTATGCGTTGGCGGTCAACGAAGAAAACGCCAACGGCGGGCGCGTGGTTACTGCGCCCACCAATGGCGCGGCGGGCATCATTCCGGCGGTGCTGCATTACTACATGCGTTTTATCCCCGGCGCGAATGACGATGGCGTCGTGCGCTTTCTGCTGACCGCTGCCGCAATCGGCATTCTCTACAAGGAAAACGCTTCGATCTCCGGCGCCGAAGTCGGTTGTCAGGGTGAAGTCGGCGTGGCCTGTTCGATGGCGGCCGGCGCTCTGTGCGAAATGCTCGGCGGCAGCGTGCAACAAGTCGAGAACGCCGCGGAAATCGGCATGGAACACAACCTCGGCCTGACCTGCGACCCGATCGGCGGCCTGGTGCAGGTGCCCTGTATCGAGCGCAACGCGATGGGCTCGGTGAAAGCGATCAACGCGGTGCGCATGGCCATGCGTGGCGACGGTCAGCATTTCGTCTCCCTCGACAAAGTCATCCGCACCATGCGCCAGACCGGCGCCGACATGAAAAGCAAATACAAGGAAACCGCCCGCGGCGGCCTGGCGGTCAACATTATCGAATGCTGATTACGAACTCAGCCAAACGTAACTAGCTCCCTCTCCCTCCGGGAGAGGGCTGGGGTGAGGGGCTCTTGATCTTGCCTCTCACCCGCAACCCAAATTCAAAGGAGCCACGCATGTCCACCGAACAACTCTCGAAAACCCCGCTGCACGCACTGCACCTCGAACTCGGCGCGCGCATGGTGCCGTTCGCCGGCTACGACATGCCCGTGCAATACCCGCTCGGCGTGATGAAAGAACACCAGCACACCCGTGAGCAAGCCGGGTTGTTCGACGTCTCGCACATGGGCCAGATTCGCCTGACCGGTGCCAATGCGGCGAACGCCCTGGAAACCCTGGTGCCGGTGGACATCATCGACCTGCCGGTGGGCATGCAGCGTTATGCGATGTTCACCAACGAAAGCGGTGGGATTCTCGACGACCTGATGGTCGCAAATCTGGGCAATGACGAGCTGTTCCTGGTGGTCAACGCCGCGTGCAAGGATCAGGATCTGGCGCATCTGCAAAAACACATCGGCGATCAGTGCACCATTACGGCGCTGTTCGAAGAGCGCGCCCTGCTCGCCCTGCAAGGTCCGGCAGCCGTCACCGTGCTGGCGCGTCTTGCGCCGGACGTGGCGAAGATGACGTTCATGCAGTTCAACCGCGTGTCGTTGCTGGGCGTGGACTGCTTTGTCAGCCGTTCGGGCTACACCGGTGAAGACGGTTTCGAAATCTCGGTACCGGCCGCTGAAGCGGAGAAACTAGCCCGCGCCCTGCTCGCCGAGCCAGAGGTCCAGGCCATCGGCCTTGGCGCCCGTGATTCGCTGCGTCTGGAAGCCGGCCTGTGCCTGTACGGCCATGACATGAACACCGAGACCACACCGATCGAAGCCAGCCTCCTGTGGGCGATCTCCAAGCCACGCCGCGCCGATGGCGCACGGGCCGGGGGCTTCCCGGGCGCCGAGCAGATCTTCGCGCAGCAACAAAATGGCGTGGCACGCAAACGCGTCGGCCTGCTGCCACAGGAGCGCACCCCGGTGCGTGAAGGCGCAGAAATCGTCAACGAGGCCGGCGAGATCATCGGCAGCGTGTGCAGTGGCGGCTTCGGCCCGACCTTGGGCGGGCCATTGGCGATGGGATACCTTGACACCGCTTACGTCGCGCTCGATACACCTGTGTGGGCCATCGTCCGTGGGAAAAAGGTGCAAATGCTTGTAAGCAAAATGCCATTTGTTCCACAACGCTACTATCGCGGTTGATCGACTGTTTCTATAAGTAACGCGATTGCGTTATGCGTGCACTAATGTGTAACGCAATCGCCATAAAACAGTGCGTTTTTTAACATCTGTTTCGAATATGAACGTTGCTTATAACGACTGCAAAAAACTGAACCAGACAATCGTCTAAGACTGCACTAGTGAACCGTCTAATTTCCGCGAAGAGCAGTAAAACCGGGGCCTTCGCAGGGCTTGTTTTTTCTCCCGTAGTTGGCGTAGAGTTTGTCCACTGTGTTTGCATGGGTCAGCTTGGAATCGTGACCTGGGCAGTAGCCTACAAGTTAGCTACATCCCGCTCGACGTCTTCTTACTCCTTGCAACCAGCTCCAGTACTCTTTCATGTGAAAGGGGCTGTCATCAATTTATGCGTCAAAGGAAATAAGAAATGTCCACACGTCAGAGCGGTACCGTCAAGTGGTTTAACGACGAGAAAGGTTTTGGTTTTATCACTCCAGAAAGCGGTCCGGATCTGTTCGTACATTTCCGCGCCATTCAGGGCAACGGCTTCAAGAGCCTGAAAGAAGGCCAGAAAGTGACTTTCGTTGCTGTGCAAGGCCAGAAAGGCATGCAGGCTGACGAAGTACAAGCAGAAGCCTGATCTTCTGATACGAAAAAGCCCCTGATATTGATATCAGGGGCTTTTTTGTGCGCGCTAATCCGTAAAATGGCGCTTCCATTCACGCCTTGAGGCTGCCATGTCGAAACACCTGCTCACGCCGCAAGGGGACTTTCCTCCCGTTGCTCTCGGTCGTCGTCTGGCGGCAATGTTCTACGACTTCCTGCTGTGCACCGCCCTGCTGATCGTCACCGGATTCATCTATAAGTTGATCCAGGCGGCGATCATTGGCGAAGAACGGCTGCGGGTGATGACCGATGCCGGCCAGCTCGATGGTGATCCACTGTATTCCACGGTGCTGCTGTTGGTATTGTTCGGCTTCTTCGCCAAGTTCTGGACCCATGGCGGGCAGACACTGGGCATGCAGGTGTGGGGCATCCGCGTGCAGAACGCCAACGGCACAGCGATCAGCCTGTGGCAGGCGCTGTTGCGCTTTATGGTGTCGATCGCGTCGTGGTTGTGTATCGGGCTGGGGTTCTTCTGGTCGCTGTTCGACAAGCAGAAGCGCACCTGGCACGACATCTATTCGGATACGTGCGTGGTGCGGATCCCGAAGAAGAGCAAATAATTTCCATACTCAAGAGCCGGCCTGTGATGAGGGGATTTATCCCCGTTGGGTGGCGAAGCCGCCCCAAAATCAACCACCGCGGTGTATCAGACACACCGCGTGCGCTGCTTAACGACTGCTACGCAGCCGAACGGGGATAAATCCCCTCACCACAGGGCTCACTCCTACAAGGGATTCTCTCAGGCGTTACCGGCCAGCTTCATCCGCGCTGCCTGGGTGAAGTCGAGCATGCGCTTCAACGGGCGGATCGCTTGGGGGATCAGCGCCGGATCGACAAAGATCTCGTTGGTGCCTTCTTTCAAGCTCTTGAGCGTGCGCTCAAGGGTGTTCATGGCCATCCACGGGCAATGTGCGCAACTGCGACAAGCCGCGCCGTTACCGGCGGTAGGCGCCTCGATAAAGACCTTGTCCGGGCACAGCTGCTGCATCTTGTAGAAGATGCCACGGTCGGTGGCGACGATCAGGGTCTTGTTCGGCAGGCTTTGCGCGGCGGCGATCAACTGACTGGTAGAACCGACGGCATCCGCCAGCTCGATCACCGAAGTCGGCGACTCGGGATGCACCAGAATCGCTGCGTCCGGGTACAGCGCCTTCATGTCTTCGAGCTGCTTGGACTTGAATTCTTCATGAACGATGCAAGCACCGTCCCACAGCAGCATGTCGGCACCGGTCTTGCGCTGGATGTAAGTACCCAGGTGCTTGTCCGGGCCCCAAATGATCGTCTCGCCGTTGTCCATCAGGCTTTCGACGATCTCCAGTGCGCAGCTCGAGGTCACCACCCAGTCAGCCCGAGCCTTCACGGCGGCGGAAGTGTTGGCATACACCACCACAGTACGTTCCGGGTGCTGATCGCAGAACGCCGAAAACTCGTCGACCGGGCAGCCCAGGTCCAGCGAGCAGGTCGCCTCCAGGGTCGGCATCAGTACGCGTTTTTCCGGATTGAGAATTTTTGCCGTCTCGCCCATGAACTTGACGCCGGCGACCACCACGGTCTTGGCCGGATGGGCATTGCCGAAGCGGGCCATTTCCAGGGAGTCGGAAACACAGCCGCCGGTTTCTTCGGCCAGGGCCTGAATCACCGGATCGCAATAGAAGTGGGCCACGAGCACCGCGTCCTGAGCCTTGAGCTCGGCGGCGATGGCGGAACGGTAATGAGCCTCCTCTTCTGCCGTCAGCGGTTTCGGCTGTTTGGCGTCGAGGTGGGCTTGAACCAGAAGGCGTTCGGAAATCTGCGTCATGTTCGCAAGACCTGCAGGCGCATTCGCGCGAAAGTCGAGTATACACCCGGCTCCGGACCACTAGAGGGTACCGCCGGGAGAGTGAGTATCATCAGGCACGGGACAGCGTTGAAGCTGCGCAAGGCTACAGAATATCCCGTTGATACAAAAGATGATTCTGACCTGCGTCAGGTGTGGCCGCGCTGAAACATCGAACGCCCGAATTGCAGGCAAAAAAAAACCCGGAAATCCTCACTTTCGTGGGCCTTCCGGATTTTCTAAACCGCCAAATATGGTGGGTCGTGTGGGATTCGAACCTACGACCAATTGGTTAAAAGCCAACTGCTCTACCAACTGAGCTAACGACCCGCTGTGTGGTGGCGCGTATAATACTGATTTTTAAGGACTATTCAACACCTTTTTTGAAAAAATCAAAAATAAGGGGTTGGATCGTCCACACCAGCTGCCGCGAAGCCTTCTGCGCGCAGGCGGCAGCTGTCGCATTTGCCGCAAGCGCGGCCTTCATCGTCGGCCTGATAGCAGGAAACCGTCAGACCGTAATCAACGCCAAGCTTCACGCCGGCCTGAACGATCTGCGCTTTGCTCAGGTTCTGCAGCGGCGCCTGGATGCGGAAGCCGTTGCCTTCCACGCCGGCCTTGGTCGCCAGATTGGCCATGCGCTCGAACGACTCGATGAACTCGGGACGGCAGTCCGGGTAGCCGGAATAATCCACTGCATTGACGCCGATGAAGATGTCGCGGGCGCCGAGCACTTCGGCCCAACCCAATGCCAACGACAGGAAAACCGTGTTACGCGCCGGCACGTAAGTCACCGGAATGCCTTCGCCCAGCTCTTCCGGAATATCGATGCTGGTGTCGGTCAGCGCCGAGCCGCCCATGCCATTGAGGTTCAGTCCGATGACCTTGTGCTCGACCACACCCAGGTCGCGAGCAACGCGGGCGGCGGCGTGCAATTCGGCATGCGAGCGCTGGCCGTAATCGAAGCTCATGGTGTAGCAGGCGTAGCCTTCGGCGCGTGCCATCGCCACGACGGTGGCCGAGTCGAGGCCGCCCGAAAGCAGGATAACGGCACGTTTTTCGGTAGTGTTCAGTTGTTCAATCATCTCAGCGCCCCGGCTCATCATTCCATAAATATTTATGCAACTGCAGTTGCAGCCGCACTGGCAGGTTGTCTGCCACCACCCAATCCGCCAGATCCCTGGCATTGAGGTCATGATGACTTGGGGAGAAAAGCACTTCACCCGCACGTCGATCAAGCCCGTACTGGATCAGCTTCGATACCGCCCAGTCATAGTCTTCCCGCGAGCAGATGACAAACTTCACCTGATCGTTGCGTGTCAGCAGTTCGATGTTCTCGTAACGGTTGCGGTGGGCTTCTTTCGAGCCCGGCGTTTTCAGATCGACGACGCGACTGACACGCGGATCGACAGCGGATACGTCGAGGGCGCCGCTGGTTTCCAGCGAGACCTCGTAACCGGCATCACACAACCGCTCAAGCAAAGGAATGGCGTTCGGCTGAGCCAACGGCTCACCGCCGGTGACACAAACGTAGCGCGGACGATATCCGGCCACTTGCTCAAGGATGTCGTCGAGGGTGCGGACGGTGCCGCCGCTGAACGCGTAAGCGCTATCGCAGTACTGGCAACGCAACGGGCAACCGGTCAGGCGCACGAAAACCGTGGGCAGCCCGGCAGTCCGAGTTTCCCCCTGCAACGAGTAGAAAACTTCGGTGATTCTCAATGTGTCTTGCATAGTCGCCACGGGCGTAACAGCTAAACAGGCTGTCCGCCTCCGTCAGGCACTTCAGGCAATCCCGCCAACGCGTAGACCACAAGAAGCGTGTTTCAGAAAAAGGGCGTGAATTCTAACGAAAAAACCCGCGACAAGCGCGGGTTTCTTCAAAACACGGATGAACAGGCTTACATGCGCTGTAAATCACGCTGGGCCAGCTGCGCGGCGGAAGTGCCCGGATATTGGGACACCACCTGCTGCAGAATGCCTTTGACCTTGTCGGTGTGACCGAGGCGGCGCTCTACGTCAGCCAGCTTGTACAGCGAGTCCGGCACTTTGTTGTGCTTGGGATACAGCTGCGAAACCTTGGCAAAGGCCTGACCTGCACCTTGCAGATCACCCTTGGCCAGGTTCACTTCGCCCAACCAGTACTGGGCGTTGCCCGCGTACTGGCTGTTGGGGTATTTGCGCAGGAAAGCGGCGAAGGCCTGGCTGGCCTTGTCGAAATCCTTGGCTTTGATCAGGTCGAAAGCGGCATCGTAATACAGCTTTTCCTTGGCCGGATCAGCCGGTTCGCTACCCGCGGCAGGGGCCTGGGCTGCCGCAGCAGCACCCGCGCCTGCGGCAGCACCGGCAGCAGCACTTGCATCGCCACCGGCAGAAGAATTCTCGGGAGTCGCGGCTGGTGCAACGCCGGATCCTATGCGCCGATCAAGATCCTGGTATCGCTCCAGGGATTCCTGCTTCATGCGCGAAACCTGATTCTGCAGTTCTTCGATCACGCCCTGTTGGCGCGAGATCTGATCCTGCATCTGTTGCAATTGGTTGAACAGCATGCCTTGTGCCGAGGCAGGGGCCGAAGCCGCTCCCCCGGCATAGGCGCCGTTCGTACCGTAACCCGCAGGCGGATAACTGCTCCCGCTATTGTTATAACCGGAGTTGTCATCGACCACAGGAACCGCAGCCCACGCCGCAAGCGGCGCGAGGCTGAGAGCCAGAACAGTTACAGCACGACGGCACGTTCGCATATCGAATTACTTACGCAGTTCGACGCGACGGTTCTGGGCCCAGGACTGCTCGTCGTTGCCGGTAGCAACTGGACGCTCTTCGCCGTAGGAAACCAGTTCCAGCTGAGCTGGGGAAACACCTTGCAGTACCAGGTAGCGCTGAACGGCTTTCGCACGACGCTCGCCCAGTGCCATGTTGTACTCACGAGTACCACGTTCGTCGGTGTTGCCTTCCAGAACAACGCGAGCGCCGTTTGCTTTCAGGTCTTTGGCGTGAACGTCCAGAGCGCGCATGGCTTCTGGCTTCAGGTCCGAGCTGTCGTATTCGAAGTAGAAGGTGGTGATTGCGCGCAGAGCAGCTTCTTCGCTCAGGGAACCGTCAACGGCACCAGTGTTTGCGCCGTAACCAGCGTTTGGATCAACAGCGCCTTCACCGGCGTTGTCGCCGCCTTTGGACGAGCAACCTACAGCTACAGCCATGGCCAGAGCCAGCGCAGCAAATTTACCAAACTTCAGCATTTCCATCGTGAAACTCCTAATGAACCCCAGTGTGTTAAGTAAAACGTGTAGCGCCCGCTCACTTCAGGTAAGGGGACCAGGACGGTTCTCTGACTTCGCCTTGAGCGGTAGGAAGCGGGAGCCTCACGCGTCCATTAATGGACACGAGCATCAAGACTCCCCGGCCCTGTTGGCGGGTGGCGTAGATTACCATGGTGCCGTTGGGCGCAACAGTAGGTGACTCGTCCAGAGTGCTATCAGTGAGGATCTTTACACTACCCCGCTGCAGATCCTGAGCTGCCACCTTGAAATTGGTGAAGCCATCCTGACGATGAATCATCACCAAAGTTTTTTCATCAGCCGAAAGTTTCGGGTTGGCGTTGTAGTTGCCCACGAACGTCACACGCTCGGCACCACCGCCACCGACGCTGGTTTTATAGATTTGCGGCTTGCCGCCACGGTCGGAGGTGAAGTAGATGGTCGAGCCATCCTTGCCCCAGAACGGTTCGGTATTGATGCCCTGGCCATTGGTTACGCGGCTGATCTGGCGCGAACCGAGGTTCATCACGTAGATATCCGGGTTACCGTCTTTCGACAGAACGAACGCCAGGCGATTGCCATCCGGCGACCAGGCTGGCGCGCCGTTGAGGCCTTCGAAGTTGGTGATCTGCTCACGGCGACCGGTGTCGATGTTCTGCATGAAGATACGCGGACGCTTCTGCTCGAACGACACGTAGGCGATACGCTTGCCGTCCGGTGCAAAACGCGGCGACAGAATCGGCTCGCGCGATTGCAGCAGAGTCACTGCGCGGGCACCGTCATAGTCGGAGCGTTGCAGGGTGTAACGGGTGTTCTTCTCGGAAAAACGCTCGGCCGTCACGTACAGCAGGCGCGTCGAGAAGGCACCTTCAATGCCGGTCAGCTTCTGGAACGACTGATCGGAGATGAAGTGCGCCATGTCACGGATCTGGTCGGTCGTACCGGACACACTGCCGTCAGCCACTTTCTGTTCGGTGGCGACGTTGAACAGTGCCCACTGCACCTGCAGGCGACCGCCCGCTGGAGCGATGCTGCCGACCATCATGTACTGAGCACCCACCGCCTTCCAGTCACGGAAGATGATTTCGCTCGGCTGGCTTGGCTGGCTGATCATGTTGGCTTTCGGAATCGGCGAGTAATAGCCCGAGTTGCGCAAGTCGTTGCCAATGATTTCAGCCATGTCATCCGGCAGCACGGCGCCGCCCTGCATGCCGAACGGTACGACGGCGATCGGAGTAGCCCGATCGCTGCCGCTGGTGACCAGAATGTTCTTTTCATCTGCCGCCGCGATCCCTGCCATGCAGCAGATCACGACCAGCATTCCTCGAAGAAGGTTTCTCACAAGGCTAGATCCTCAGGTGTGAATGTCATCTTGAATGAACGATACGGAGCGAAATCGCTCGGCTTCATTCCCTGCATTTCTGTCAAACGTCCAATATTCTTCACTGCCGCGACTGCCGAAGCATCGAACGGACCGTCACCGCTGGACTTGGCCACGCTGACCGAAGTCACCGTGCCGTCCGGCAACATGCCGATTTGCAGCACGACCGTCATGCCTTTGCGCGCCGAAGGAGGACGAGCCCAGCCTTCTGCTGCGCGAGCGCGAATCAGGTCATCGAAACTGCCTGCAACCTCGTCACCCTGCTCATCGGCCAGGGCCTGCTGACGCTGCGGCGTGTCGGAAAGCAGATCTGCCAGGGCCTGGGCCTTTTTGTCTTCGGCGGATTTGCGTGCCGCTTCCTGCGCTTTCTTCTTCGCAGCATCGGCAGCAGCTTTCTTCTTCGCGTCTTCGGCGACTTTCTTCTTCGCCTCTTCAGCTTCAGCTTTCTTCTTGGCGTCTTCGGCGGCTTTCTTCTTCGCGTCTTCGACGATCTTCTTCTTGGCTTCTTCGGCAGCGGCTTTCTTCGCCTCCTCCTCAGCAGCCTTCTTCGCTTCGTCTTCGGCCTTCTTCTTGGCTATATCAGCCAATTGTTTCTCTTCGGCCTTTTTCGCTTCGGCTTTCTTCGCGTCGTCGGCTTTCTTGGCTTCATCAGCCTTTTTCGCTTCGTCCGCTTTCTTCGCCTCGTCGGCCTTCTTGGCTTCCTCGGCCTTTTGAGCCGCTTCCTCTTTCTTTTGTTCCGCCGCCTTCACCGCTTCCTGCTCGATCTTTTTCTGTTCCATCTGTTCGACTTCGGTCTGGCGCGCGGCGGATTTCTTCGCCTCACCCGCAATCTTCTGATTGGTCTGGGTGGTCGCCTGACTTTTCGATTTCAGCTGGTACAGAGTCGCCTGGACGATCGGCTTGGCCGGCGGCAGTTCGGGCGTGAAGGCAAAACTGACGAACAGCATGCCGAACACCAGCACGTGCAGGACAATTGCCAGAACACTAGGCCAGAAATAGCTTTCCGAGGCGGACGGCTCTCGCTGTTGCTGCATCAGGGGGCCTCGGTAATCAGACCAACGTTACCGACCCCGGCTTTCTGCAACCCGCCCATGGCGCCCATGACGGCGCCGTAGTCGACAGTCTTGTCACCACGAATGAACACCTGGGTGCGTTTGCCGCCCTCGGTGCCGGCGCGAATGATCTTGGTCACCGCGTCAGTCATCTGTGGCAGGGTCATGGCCCTGTCCTGTTGCTTCTCGGTGTCGACTTCGCTGCCAAGGTTCCAGTAGTAGGTCTTGTCAGCCTTGATCGAAATGGTCAGGACTTGGGTGTTGTTGTCCTGCGGCAAGGCTTCGCTGGAAACCTTGGGCAGATCAACTTTCACGCCCTGATTGAGCATCGGCGCGGTCACCATGAAGATGACCAGCAGCACCAACATCACGTCGATGTAGGGCACCACGTTCATCTCGGCGACCGGCTTGCGCTTTTTGCGAGCTCGAGCGATTAAAGCCATCGGGAAATACCTGCTTATTCTTCGCTGGTGTGCACTTTGCGGTGCAGGATCGCCTGGAATTCATCGGCGAAGGTGTAGTAGCGGCCCAGCAAGGTTTCGCTGCGCGCAGCAAAACGGTTGTAAGCGATGACCGCCGGGATCGCAGCGAACAGGCCGATCGCGGTGGCGATCAGGGCTTCGGCGATACCCGGAGCAACGGTGGCCAGGGTCGCTTGCTGGGCGCTGGCCAGACCACGGAAGGAGTTCATGATCCCCCACACGGTACCGAACAGACCGATGTACGGGCTGACCGAACCGACGGTGGCGAGGAACGGCAGGCTCTGCTCGAGTTTCTCTTCTTCGCGCGAGATGGCCACGCGCATCGCACGAGCGACACCTTCCATCACGGCTTCAGGATCGACACCTGGCTGCTGACGCAGACGGGAGAATTCCTTGAAGCCGGCACGGAAGATCTGCTCCACGCCCGAATCCGGATCAGGGTTGCTGCCGGCCTGACGGTACAGTTTGGACAGGTCGATACCCGACCAGAAGCGCTCTTCGAAGCTCTCCAGGGCGCGTCGACCGGCACGCAGCAAATTGCTGCGCTGAAAGATCATGATCCATGAGGTCACCGATGCGGCCACCAGGGTCAACATTACCAACTGCACCACGATGCTGGCATTGCTGACCAGGCTCCACATGGAGGAATGGTCGACGACGTTAGCTTCCACGCTTTATCTCCTGCTTTGAGTGTGTACCCGGGCCGACCGCGTCGGCGAAGGCCGCACGCAGGTCTTCGGGAAGGGCCCGGGGTTTCAAACTGTCGGTGCGCACGCAGGCCACCAAAAACTGCCCTTCGCAGAGCAGCACATTATCCGTGGCCCGCCTGACTTGCTGCTTGAAGCGCAGGCTGGCACGGTTCAATTCGATTACATCAGCGCTTACCAGCAGTTCGTCATCCAGTCGCGCCGGCGCGTGGTAGCGCGCTTCGCTGGAATGCACGACGAACAACAGGTCCTCTCCGGCAAGCACAGATTGGGCAAAGCCCAGTTCCCGTAGCCGCTCGGTTCGAGCCCGTTCCATAAACTTGAGGTAATTAACGTAATACACGATGCCGCCCGCATCGGTGTCCTCGTAATAAACGCGACAACGATGTGCGAACGGCTCAAGCCCGTTTTGCGCGCGCATACTCTAGTGCTTACTCCTCAGGTTGCCAATCCGGCCAGACAACTGTTTTTCGTGGTTTCAAAGCTTTAACGCAAAAGTACCGTCGTCTGACAGTACAAACCCTGAATAAATCACCAGCAAATGTGTATCAATCGTCGACGGCGTCGAGAAACTCGTCTGCCACGGGCATCTCGCCCATGCGTGACGGAACATTCAAACCGAAATGCAAATAGGCATGCCGCGTCACCACCCTGCCCCGTGGCGTGCGCATGATATAGCCCTGCTGGATCAGATACGGTTCGAGCACGTCTTCAATGGTGTGGCGCTCTTCACTGATCGCCGCCGCCAGACTGTCGATACCAACCGGACCGCCGTCGAACTTCTCGATCATGGTCAACAGCAGGCGCCGGTCCTGGTGATCGAAACCGTGTTCGTCGACGTCCAGCAGGTTCAGCGCCAGATCCGCCACCGCTTTGGTGATGTGTCCCTTGGCGCGTACTTCAGCGAAATCGCGCACCCGCCGCAGCAGACGGTTGGCAATTCGCGGCGTGCCACGGGCGCGACGGGCGATCTCGAACGAACCTTCCGGGTCCAGCGGCAGACCGAGAATCGCCGCCGAACGACTGACGATGGTTGCCAGATCCGCTGTGCTGTAGAACTCCAGGCGCTGGACGATACCGAAGCGATCTCGCAGCGGATTGGTCAGCATGCCGGCGCGGGTGGTGGCGCCGACCAGCGTGAATGGCGGCAGATCCAGTTTGATCGAACGCGCCGCCGGCCCCTCGCCAATCATGATGTCGAGCTGGAAATCTTCCATCGCCGGGTACAGCACTTCTTCAACGATCGGCGACAGACGATGGATTTCGTCGATGAACAACACGTCGTGCGGCTCAAGATTGGTCAGCAACGCGGCCAGATCACCCGGGCGTTCCAGCACTGGCCCGGAGGTGCTCTTGATCGACACACCCATTTCCTGGGCAATGATGTTGGCCAGCGTGGTCTTGCCCAGCCCCGGCGGGCCGAAGATCAGGGTGTGATCGAGGGATTCACTGCGGCCACGCGCAGCCTGGATGAACAGCTCCATCTGCTCGCACACGGTCGGCTGGCCAATGTAATCGGCCAGACTGACCGGGCGGATGGCCCGATCCTGGACTTCTTCGCGCTCGCGCGGGCTGTGCGCGGCGGCGATCAGACGATCAGCTTCAATCACTTAAATCATTCCCTTCAGAGCGCGGCGGATCAGGTCTTCGCTACTCAGGTTCTTGTCTTTGATCGCGGAAATCGCCTTGCTCGCTTCCTGCGGCTTGTAGCCCAGCGAGATCAACGCGCTGACCGCATCGGTCTCGGCGCTGTTGACCGGCGCCGGGCCGTCCGGCTGATTCGGCACCAGCGCGAACATCGCCGGCGAGGTTTCCCAGGCCTTGAAGCGATCTTTCAATTCCACCAGCAGACGCTCGGCGGTCTTCTTGCCAACCCCCGGGACCTTGGTCAACGCCGAAGTATCCTGAGACTGCACGCAGCGCACCAGCTCATCGACTTCCAGGCTCGACATCAACGCCAGCGCCAGTTTCGGCCCGACTCCGTTGAGACGGATCAGCTCGCGAAAGAAGTCTCGCTCACGCTTGCCGGCAAAACCATAGAGCAATTGCGCATCTTCGCGTACGACCAAATGGGTGTGCAGGGTCAGTGGTTCACCGACCGACGGCAACCGATAAAGCGTGGTCATCGGCACTTCCACCTCATAGCCAAGGCCGTTCACATCGAGAATCAGGTGCGGCGGCTGTTTCTCAGCCAGGGTGCCGCGCAAGCGTCCAATCACGTTTTGAATCCTTGAGCGCTGGCCAGCCGTGGGCTGGCGACGATTGAAGGTGGCTTGCGCGCCGACAACACAGGCACCGCGAAGTCACTTTCGAGAAAATTGATGCTGATGCTATCAGAGACGCAGGCGCCCGCCACGACTGCGTGCGGTTCCCAGCCCGTGCGGCAGCAGGCTGGAGCGCGTGTGCGCATGGCAAATGGCGATCGCGAGGGCGTCGGAGGCGTCGATCTGCGGCTTGCTGGTCAACTTGAGCATGTGCATGACCATCATCTGCACCTGCTCCTTATTGGCCGCACCGGTGCCGACGACGGCCTGTTTGACTTGCGTGGCGGTGTACTCGGCGATTTCCAGACACTCTTCGGCGCCGGCGACAATCGCAGCGCCCCGTGCCTGTCCGAGCTTCAGCGCCGAGTCGGCGTTTTTCGCCATGAACACCTTTTCGATGCCCATGGTCACCGGGCCGTAGGTCTTGATGATTTCGCGCACGCCGCGATAGACGATTTGCAGACGCTCATGCAGCTCGCCGGAGCCGGTGCGAATGCAGCCCGAGGCCACATAGATGCAACCGCCCCGCCCGGTATCGCGAACGATCCCGTAACCGGTGATGCGCGAACCGGGGTCGATACCAAGAATTAGAGTCATAAAGCCTGCAGAAAATGATGCGAAAGCTGAGGGTACATGTAGGAGCTGCCGAAGGCTGCGATCTTTGTGTT
>NZ_WBRZ01000309.1:0-6046 GCF_008923895.1 Pseudomonas sp. GXM4 | reverse complement strand
AAAGGCCCGATTTCACTGACCCAAACCGCCCTCCTAAGGGTTTTCCCTATGGCATCAAGGCCCCACACCTACGCCATTTGCGCCTTGAATGAGGCCGTCTAATCCTGCAACATCCATCACCTGCTTATTCAACGGACGGAATTCAAGGCATGCTGGACGCCAATGCAACCCACATCACCCTCTCGATCGAAGACGCCAACGCCGACCTGCAAGTCCTCAGCTTCACCGGTCGCGAAGCCCTCAACGAACCGTTCCGTTTCGACCTCGAACTGGTCAGCGCCCGCCCCGACCTGAAGCTCGAAGAGCTGTTGCACAAGCGTGCCTGTCTGACCTTCGGCGCTACCGGCGAAGGCAAGATTCACGGCCAGGTCTATCGCATCGAGCAGGGCGACTCCGGCAAGACCCTGACCCGCTACAGCATCAGCCTGATGCCGCAACTGGCGTATCTGCAGCACAACCATGATCAGCAGATCTTCCAGCAACTGACGGTGCCGAAAATCATCGCCCAGGTGCTGGAAGATCGCGGCATTCTCTCTGACGCCTACAGCTTCCAGCTCGGCGCCGAGTACCCGGAGCGTGAGTATTGCGTGCAATACGACGAGTCCGACCTGCATTTCATCCAGCGTCTGTGCGAAGAGGAAGGCATTCACTTCCACTTCCAGCACAGCAGCAGCGGCCACAAACTGGTGTTCGGCGACGATCAGACGGTGTTCCGCAAACTGAAGCCGGTCAGCTACCAGCAGGACTCCGGCATGGCTGCGGAGAAACCGGTGATCAAGCGCTTCAACCTGCGCCTGGAAACCCGCACCACCCGCGTCAGCCGTCGCGACTACGATTTCGAAAAACCCAAGCTGCTGCCCGAAGCCGCGGTCAAATCCGAATTCGCCCCGGACCTGGAAGACTACGATTACCCCGGCCGCTTCACCACCCGCGAGCGCGGCAAGTTCCTCTCGACCCGCGCCCTCGAACGCCATCGCAGCGACTACAAACTCGCCGAAGGCAAAGGTGATGAACCGACGCTGACCAGCGGCCATTTCCTCACACTCGCCGAACATCCGCGCGCCGAGTGGAACGACCTCTGGCTGCTGCTGGAAGTCTTCCACGAAGGCAAACAGCCGCAAGTGCTCGGCGAAAACGTCACCAGCGACGTCACCGACAACAAAAGCGATTTCCACCAGGGCTACCGCAACAGCTTCGTCGCCACCCCGTGGGACGCGCACTACCGCCCTGCCCTCGAACACCCGAAACCGAAAGTCCTCGGCAGCCAGACCGCCATCGTCACGGGCCCTGCCGGTGAAGAAATCCACTGCGATCAATACGGCCGCATCAAAGTGCAATTCCACTGGGACCGCGACGGCCAGTCCGACGACAAAACCACCTGCTGGATGCGCGTCGCCAGCGGCTGGGCCGGCGCAGCTTACGGCGGCATTGCCATCCCGCGCATCGGCATGGAAGTCCTCGTCACCTTCCTCGAAGGCGACCCCGACCAGCCCCTCGTCACCGGCTGCCTGTACCACAAGGAAAACGTCGTCCCCTACGACCTGCCGGCCAACAAGACCCGCAGCACCTTCAAAACCCTCAGCTCCCCGGGCGGCAAGGGCTACAACGAATTCCGCATCGAAGACAAAAAAGGCGCCGAACAGATCTACATCCACGCCCAGCGCGACTGGGACGAAAACATCGAACACGACCAGAAAATCCGCGTCGGCAACGAACGGCATGACACTGTTGAAGCTAACGTGTTGAGCGAGTTCAAGGTCGAAGAACACCGCATCACCCATCTGGATCGCATCAGCGAAATGCGCGCGGATGATCACCTGACGGTGGGAGTGACGCAGCATGTGAAGGTGGGGACTGGGCAGTTTGTTGAGGCTGGCAACGAAATCCATTATTACGCCGGCCAGAGAGTCGTGGTCGAAGGCGCCATGGAACTGACCGCCAAGGCTGGCGGCAGCTTCGTCAAGGTCGATGCGGGTGGCGTGACCATCAGCGGCGCTGAGGTGAAGGTCAATACCGGCGGCTCGCCCGGGGTGGGCACGCCGGCGGCGCCGTTGTTGCCGGGGCCGATGAAGGTTGTGGATGCGGATAAGGCGGGGAAAGCACCGCTCCCTGCCCGTCTTAATGAGTCAGGTATCACCCCGCTGTGCGGAAAACAGAGTAACGGCGCTTGCAGCCGTAAGGATTGCACATGCATGTAAACACGCTGAGCGCCCTCCTCGCAGAGCCTCGTTACGACTTTTCAGACCTGCCCGCTACAAGCGAATCGCTGTGTTTCATCATCGACCAAGGGCTCCAGCCAGACGCTTTGGGTCGTCTTTATCGATTAGGCGAACCCGTTGTCGCCCAAGGTCTGTTTGTCGGGACAGACCTTGCAGAGATTCCTGACGAGCCATTGTGGCTGGTCGCCCCAAAGGGCGGCAAAGTGGCAAAGGTCGCTGTGGAACTATGTGAGGAACGCTTTTCGGGAATCGCAATCTCAACCCGGGATCCTGAAAAAGCTCTGGCTCATGCGCGCTGGCTGCTTAAGGCAAACGATGGTTCAGGTGGCCAAAGTCTGCTGAGTTTCCACAAGCCGAGTTTATGGGCTGCGCTGGCCTACACCGCCGATAAAGCATTTGACCAGTTACTGGGCTGCTGGGATGCGGTCTACAGCCCGGCGCCGATTCATTTCGGTCAAGAGCGTGGGCGATGGCTGACCTGGAAGGCCACCGATCAATCAACGTGGGACGGTGACAGAGCGGCGTTCAATCTGCCCGAGGCGGCCGCGAAAGTACAAGCGCGCCTGGGCTGGATGTACTGGATCGATGAGGAATACACAGCATTCAATGAGCCAGACGATGACCGCTTGAATGACATGGCGGACAACCTCGACATGCTGCTCAAAAACAACATTTATGATGGCGATCACCTGCTCAAGCTTGGCCATGTCGTGAACGGTCCGCTGTTCGAGACCCAGCCTGGGATCATGGCGATCCTGCAATCAAAGGACGAGTCGTTTATCAAAGTAGATCGGCTCCTGGAATCAGCCGCCGTTGCCCAACACTAAGGCGACGCGACAACAGAACGGAATCACCATGGAAATTACAAATCACGCCGTAATGCCCGGCGAAACTCTGAGCCAGATTGCTACGCGCTACAACACTACTGTGGCGCAACTTCGTCAGATGAACCCCTTCATCACCAACCCGGATAATGTCAAAGTCGGATGGAACCTGAGCGTTCCGAAAAGCGCACTACCGCCTGCTGCGCCTGCCGCTCAGACACCTGCCGCAGCTCAACCGCCTGCGAAAACGACCCCGGAAGCCGCAACTCAGTGCTCTGCGGAGGATCTGGTTGAACTGGAGCCTGTCAAAGACACCCCAGATCAGAGCTCAAAGACTTTCAAACCGCACGCGCCTCCCTGCTCGAAAAAGTTTGCCAGTGCGATTTATGCCACCGAAGAGCAAGAATTTTGGCTGCTTCCCGAACGGGCAAAGTCCGCTATCAAAGAATCCATGTTTGCCCTGGAAAAAATGATTGCGCCCAGCAAACCACGTGATGCACGCCTGAACGGGTTGCAGGAATCTGGTTTGCTGGAATACTTCCTTGAGCCTAAGTTGAGTAATTTCCTCACGGGCGCACAGCGTGCACGTATGGAAGAGTTTGAAGCGATGGGCGATGAGATCGAAATCGATCCCGCCACCGCTAAAAAAAGGCAGAACGACGCTAACGGAAACAAACCGGCAGTCGCTCCTGCTCAGTCCACGGATGAGGACACGCCGGTATCTCGCCTCGACCGTCTAGCGGCAGACATAGCTACTGACCAGCACGTTCACAAAGCATATGCCGATTTTTACAAGCGGCGGGCTGAGTGGGTCGCGTTAAAAAAAGAAGCGGTAGCGGCCGCTAAGTTAGAAGGCTACACCTACGAAAGCGGCTCGCTGTACTCCAAGGAGGCGATTGAAGCGCGGGCACGCGTGCAAGCTTATCTGGAGGCTCGCAAGAAATTCCTCGGCAACAAAGACTTCAAGCAGGTATCGCTGGAAGACGTTGCCAAAGCCTTGGCGGAAAAGAAAAAAAGTTACGACAATATCTGCAGTGGCATGACTGACTGCACCGCCGATCTGGTCGGCTATGTTTACACACTACACAAAAACGCCGATGCGCTTGATTACCACGCTTACACCGAATCCATCATGAAGGCTTCCGATTATGGAATCGCGCTTCCAGAGTTTGCGCTGATAAACGACGGCCTTGCCTCTGGCATCGAACAATTCAAGCTGTATTTGGATACAGAGAAAAAGCAATCGGAAGCAACTGCGCAACTTCAGGACAAGTACAAACGCTGGATCGAAGCAACAGGCCAAAATGCCCAGGCCCCTGCAGGTTTGGTGGAAGCAGAGCGTGCAAAGTGGGACCAACTGCAGAAAATCAAAGAAGACCTCTATACAGCCGCTCAGAATAATGTCAACGCGACGAAACCCCGACGTTATCTGATCTGGGAGCCGGAAGCGTTTCAGCCCAAGCCAGTAGATCGCATGGTTAAACCTGGTTTTCCTTTGCGCGAAGTCAGCCTTTCGGACGCCAAGGGCACTCCGTTGGGCTGGTTCAGTATGTCGAACCTGAAAGACGCAAAAAAAATTATGAAAGAGGACTTCAAAAAAGTCCCTGGCTCTGTATCCAAGGCCTTTAAAAGTCCCCCGACAGATGCCACTGAAGGTTCTGATAAAAACAGTGAGCTCAGTTCGTTCCGCCAATGGCTGTTGGCTCAGGGCGCTGTAAAGTTCAGCGATCAGGTCGGCGACTGTTTCGATGAAAAAGGTTGGTTCAAAGCCAAAGACTTTTACGCTCACTTAAAAAAGGAAGGCTATGAGGTCACTGAACTAGAGGACGAGGCAGCTCTTACCAATTGGGGTAAGCATCTTCAGCAGCTGGTGTTTCAGAAAAGTGTACGCGGTAAAGTGAGACTCTTCGATGCCAGTCCTCAGGCGCAGTTCGTTCGCTGCCTGACACCTCCACAACCAAGCATTCACGCTGAAGTGAAGCTGGAAAGCCCCCCCATCAGCGCTGCAGAAGGTTTTCAGGCGTCGGCCAGCGCGGGGATGAGCCTCGACTTGGCACGCGGCGAAGTGGAATTGATGAAAGTCGATATGCCCGCCCAAGCGAGCGCACAGGAAATCACGCTCGACTACCTATTGGACGGTAGCCCACAAAAAATGAATTTTGGGCGTTTCTCCTTCCACTTCGGCGTGAAGGCGTGGGGATATGCTGGTGCTTCGCTGCTACTTGCCGGCAGCGTCGAATTGAGCCCTATCTTCGGTAACGTCAAATACGGTGCCTCACTGAGCCCGGTCAAACGCGCACAGCGTGAAGATGCCTCAGCCAAACAGGAGCGCGCCGATCACGCAGCCGCCAAGCAAGCAAAAGCCGGCAGCGGCGACGATAGTCCTACTCCAGATCTCGTCCATCAATCAAAAGCCCCCACCGCTGCGGGCACCCTGAGCACAGGTCAGATGTCGACTGGTCGCCTCGCCAATGTTCAAATCGAAAATGGCGCGAAGGCAAGCTTCAACGTATTCGGCGGTTTGCAAGCCGCTATTGAGCTCACTGGTGCACTAAACTGGGCGCCGCCAAAAGAGCTCGTCGCCCGAAGTACCGCGCCATCGTTGGGTATAAGCGGTCCTAAAGACGCAAGGACAGCCAATCCATGGCTGACGCTTGCAAAATTGGGCGGGTCCGTAGGAATCGCGTTAGGCGCAGGATTTCAAGGGAACGCTCAGGTTTCTCTTGATAAAGGACGGTTCATTCTTAATTTGAAGGCAACAGTAGTGCTTGGACCGGGCGCTAACGGTAGTTTCAAATTTGAAGTGGGTTATGAGGCGGTGGTCGACCTCATTAACATATATCGCAAAGAGCTGCATAAGACCAAAGGCCGTAAAGTTGAGTGGATGGATCCTGAAGCGAGTGAGTATGCCTCCGCACTTAACGCTTTGGGCGTTGCCGGATTGAATGTGGAAATGGCATACATGATGCGTTGGGATGTTGTGATGGGTCTTTATGAGTCTCT
>NZ_WBRZ01000308.1:0-6054 GCF_008923895.1 Pseudomonas sp. GXM4 | reverse complement strand
TGAAGAATCACAGGCAACAAAAAACGGCCCGCTTCCTCTAGGAAACGGGCCGTTTTCATGTGAGCCGAAGCTCAGTCCATCACTTGTTCAGATGGAAGTCTTTTTCCGCTGCTTCGAAACGCTCAACCATGCCGCGAGTCGGTTCACCCGCCTTGCTGACAAAGTAGATGGCCAGGCTGGCGAAGATGAAGCCCGGAATGATTTCGTACAGACCCAGCAGTTCGAAATGCTTCCAGACCACCACGGTGATCGCGCCGACCAGAATGCCGGCCAGGGCGCCGTTGCGGGTCATGTCTTTCCAGACCACCGAAATCAGCACAACCGGACCGAACGCAGCACCGAAACCGGCCCAGGCGTAGGACACCAGACCCAGTACGCGGTTTTCCGGGTTGGCAGCCATCGCGATAGCAATCAAGGCTACCAGCAGCACCATGGCACGACCGACCCAGACCAGCTCCAGTTGCGAAGCGGACTTGCGCAGGAAGGCTTTATAGAAGTCTTCGGTCAGGGCGCTCGAGCACACCAGCAACTGGCAGCTCAGGGTGCTCATCACCGCCGCCAGAATGGCCGACAGCAGTACACCGGCAACCCATGGGTTGAAGAGGATTTTCGCCAGTTCAATGAACACGCGCTCCGGGTTCTCGGTCACAGGACCGGCGACTTCCGGGTGCGCCGAGAAGTAGGCGATACCGAAGAAGCCCACCGCAACGGTGCCGCCCAGGCAGAGGATCATCCAGGCCATGGAAATGCGACGCGCCTTGGCGATCGACTTCACCGAATCCGCCGCCATGAAACGCGCGAGGATGTGCGGCTGGCCGAAGTAGCCCAGACCCCAGCCCATCAGCGAGATGATGCCGATGAAGGTGGTGCCTTTGAGCATGTCGAAGTTGCTCGGATCTTGCGCTTCGATGGCGAGGAACGTGGTGTCAACGCCGCCAGTGGCCAGCAGGACGATGATCGGCGTAAGGATCAGCGCGAAGATCATCAGCGTGGCTTGGACGGTGTCGGTCCAGCTCACCGCGAGGAAACCGCCGATGAAGGTGTAGGCAATTGTAGCCGCCGCACCGGCCCACAGCGCCGTTTCGTAGGTCATGCCGAACGTGCTTTCGAACAGGCGCGCACCAGCGACGATGCCGGAAGCGCAGTAGATGGTAAAGAACACCAGAATCACGATCGCCGAGATAATCCGCAGCAAGCCGCTTTTATCTTCGAAACGGCTGGAAAAGTAATCCGGCAGAGTCAGGGCATCGCCGTTGTGCTCGGTCTGCACACGCAAACGGCCGGCGACAAACAGCCAGTTCAGGTAGGCACCGACGATCAGGCCGATGGCGATCCAGCTTTCGGACAGACCGGACATGTAGATGGCGCCCGGCAGGCCCATCAGCAACCAGCCGCTCATGTCGGAGGCACCGGCAGACAGCGCGGTGACGACGCTGCCGAGGCTGCGACCACCGAGAATATAGTCGGAAAGGTTGTTGGTGGAGCGATAGGCCATCAAGCCGATCAGCACCATTGCTGCGATGTAGATCACGAACGTGATCAGGGTTGGATTGCTTACGCTCATTGAGTTACGCCCTGGCTTTGTTTTTATGTAGCGGCGGTGGTGAACCGCTCGCAAACGACGACGTTTGGCAGACGATCCGGGATCCCGCGCATTTAAGACTGATGTTTCCCCAGGAAAGCCATCAGCCGATGCACCGGGTTATTCCCGGTTGCACCTTGGCGGCGAATGCTATGCAACAAAGCAAATAAGGTGCAACCAGTTTCGCGAGAATTAGTTGCACCCAGTCGGATTAATCGACGATCGCCCCGTTTTTGCTCCCTTTTGTGGCAGTCATGGCTCTTTGCTAGAAGCAAAAGCACCAAGCAGGAGCAGCACTTTCGTACCAGAAATTATTTCCTGACGAGCTGCGTATTATTCCGGCAAAAAAAGGGTTGCACCCGGTTGCACCTCATTCAACGCACGGCTAATCTTGCGGCCAGCTGATGCCACGCAACTGTGGCAACCATGAGGATAAAAATATGGCTACCACCACCCTTGGGGTCAAACTCGATGACCCGACCCGCGAGCGCCTGAAGGCTGCCGCAACCTCGATTGATCGCACGCCGCACTGGCTGATCAAGCAGGCAATTTTCAATTACCTGGAAAAACTCGAGGGTGGTGCAACCCTGACCGAGTTGAACGGTTTGACCGCCAAAGACGCCGATGACGCAGGCGAAGTGCAGACCGATCACGCTCACCAATGCTTCCTCGAATTCGCTGAAAGCATCCTGCCGCAATCGGTTCTGCGTGCTTCGATCACCGCCGCCTACCGCCGCCCTGAGCCGGAAGTGGTGCCGATGCTGATCGAGCAGGCGCGCCTGCCAGCACCGATGGCCGAAGCCACCAACAAGCTCGCGGCGACCATCGCCGAAAAACTGCGCAACCAGAAAAGTGCCGGCGGTCGTGCGGGCATTGTTCAGGGTCTGTTGCAGGAATTCTCCCTGTCGTCCCAGGAAGGCGTGGCGCTGATGTGCCTGGCCGAAGCGCTGCTGCGCATCCCGGACAAAGGCACCCGCGATGCGCTGATCCGCGACAAGATCAGCACCGGCAACTGGCATCCGCACCTGGGCAACAGCCCTTCGCTATTCGTCAACGCTGCGACCTGGGGTCTGCTGCTGACTGGCAAACTGGTTTCCACCCACAACGAAGCCGGCCTGACCTCGTCGCTGAGCCGCATCATCGGCAAGAGCGGCGAGCCGATGATCCGCAAAGGCGTCGACATGGCCATGCGCCTGATGGGCGAGCAGTTCGTGACCGGCGAAACCATCGCCGAAGCGCTGGCCAATGCGAGCAAGTTCGAAGCCAAGGGCTTCCGTTACTCCTACGACATGCTCGGTGAAGCGGCACTCACCGAAGTCGACGCGCAAAAATACCTGGCCTCGTACGAACAAGCGATCCACTCGATCGGCAAAGCATCCCACGGCCGTGGGATTTATGAAGGCCCGGGCATTTCCATCAAACTCTCGGCACTGCACCCGCGTTACAGCCGTGCGCAGTACGAGCGGGTGATGGACGAGCTGTACCCGCGCCTGCTATCGCTGACCCTGCTGGCCAAGCAATACGACATCGGCCTGAACATCGACGCCGAAGAAGCCGACCGGCTCGAGCTGTCGCTGGATCTGCTCGAACGTCTGTGCTTCGAGCCGCAACTGACCGGCTGGAACGGCATCGGTTTCGTCATCCAGGCTTACCAGAAGCGTTGCCCGTACGTGATCGACTACGTGATCGATCTGGCCCGCCGCAGCCGTCATCGCCTGATGATCCGTCTGGTAAAAGGCGCGTACTGGGACAGCGAAATCAAGCGCGCCCAGGTCGAAGGTCTGGAAGGCTATCCGGTCTACACCCGCAAGGTTTACACCGACGTTTCCTACATTGCGTGCGCACGCAAACTGCTGTCGGTACCGGAAGTCATCTACCCGCAATTCGCTACGCACAACGCCCACACCCTGTCGGCGATCTACCACATCGCCGGTCAGAACTATTACCCGGGCCAGTACGAGTTCCAGTGCCTGCACGGCATGGGCGAACCGCTCTACGAACAGGTTGTCGGCAAGGTTTCCGAGGGCAAGCTGAACCGTCCGTGCCGTGTGTACGCACCGGTCGGCACTCACGAAACCCTGCTGGCGTACCTCGTGCGTCGTCTGCTGGAAAACGGCGCCAACACCTCGTTCGTCAACCGTATCGCCGACCAGTCGATTTCGATTCAGGAACTGGTGGCCGATCCGGTGGCACAGATCGAGCAGATGGCCACCGTGGAAGGCGGTTTCGGCCTGCCGCACCCGCGCATTCCGCTGCCGCGTGATCTGTACGGTGCCGAGCGCGCCAACTCCAGCGGCATCGACATGGCCAACGAACATCGCCTGGCCTCGCTGTCCTGCGCCCTGCTCGCCACCGCGCACAATGACTGGAAAGCCGCGCCGATGCTCGGTTGCGCCTCCAGCAACGAAACGCCGGTCGCGGTGCTGAACCCGTCCGATCACCGCGATGTGGTCGGTCACGTCCAAGAAGCGACCGTCGAAGACGTCGACAACGCCATTCAATGCGCGCTGAACGCCGCGCCGATCTGGCAGGCCACCCCGCCGGCCGAACGTGCGGCAATTCTGGAACGTGCCGCTGACTTGATGGAAGGCGAGATCCAGCCGCTGATGGGCCTGTTGGCTCGCGAAGCCGGCAAGACCTACGCCAACGCCATCGCCGAAGTCCGCGAAGCCGTCGATTTCCTGCGTTATTACGCAGTGCAGGCGCGCAACGATTTCAGCAACGACGCCCACCGCCCACTCGGTCCGGTGGTGTGCATCAGCCCGTGGAACTTCCCGCTGGCAATCTTCAGCGGCCAGGTCGCTGCGGCATTGGCCGCCGGTAACCCGGTACTGGCCAAACCGGCTGAGCAGACTCCGCTGGTCGCCGCTCAAGCCGTGCGCCTGATGCTCGAAGCCGGCATCCCGGAAGGCGTGCTGCAACTGCTGCCGGGTCGCGGTGAAACCGTCGGCGCCGGTCTGGTCGGTGACGAGCGCGTCAAAGGCGTGATGTTCACTGGTTCCACCGAAGTCGCGCGCTTGCTGCAACGCAACATCGCTGGCCGTCTCGACAGCCAGGGCCGTCCGATTCCGCTGATCGCCGAAACCGGTGGCCAGAACGCGATGATCGTCGATTCCTCGGCACTGACTGAACAAGTGGTGATCGACGTGGTGTCGTCGGCCTTCGACAGTGCCGGTCAGCGCTGCTCGGCGCTGCGGGTACTGTGCCTGCAGGAAGATTCCGCCGATCGCGTCATCGAAATGCTCAAAGGTGCCATGGCCGAAAGCCGTCTCGGCAACCCGGAGCGTCTGTCCGTGGACATCGGCCCGGTGATCGACGCCGAAGCCAAGGCGGGCATCGACAAGCACATCCAGGGCATGCGCGACAAAGGTCGCAATGTTTACCAGGTTGCGATTGCCGACAGTGAAGAGGTCAAGCGCGGCACCTTCGTCATGCCGACCCTGATCGAGCTGGAAAGCTTCGACGAACTGCAACGCGAAATCTTCGGCCCGGTACTGCACGTGGTGCGCTACAAGCGCAAAGAGCTGGATCAACTGATCGGCCAGATCAATGCCTCCGGTTATGGCCTGACGCTGGGCGTGCACACGCGCATCGACGAGACCATCGCCAAGGTGATCGACAACGTCAACGCCGGTAACGTCTACGTCAACCGCAACATCGTCGGTGCCGTGGTCGGCGTGCAGCCATTCGGCGGCGAAGGCCTGTCGGGTACTGGCCCGAAAGCCGGCGGCCCGCTGTATCTGTACCGCCTGCTGTCGACGCGTCCTGCCGACGCCATCGAACAATCCTTCGCCCGCGGTGATGCCATCGTCGCCCCGGACGTGCGTTTGCGCGATGCCATGAGCCAATCGTTGAACGCGCTGAAAGCCTGGGCCGACAACAACAAGTTCGCCGACCTGAGCACCCTGTGCGTGCAATACGCAGCGCAATCGCAGAGCGGCATCACCCGGGTGCTGGCAGGTCCCACCGGCGAGAAAAACAGCTACGCGATCCTGCCGCGCGAGCACGTGCTGTGCCTGGCGGAAGTTGAAGGTGATCTGCTGACGCAACTGGCGGCGGTGCTGGCGGTGGGCGGTTCGGCGGTGTGGCCGGAAACCGAGCTGACCAAGTCGTTGTTCGCCCGTCTGCCGAAGGAAGTGCAGGCGCGGATCAAACGCGTTGCCGACTGGAACAAGGACGAAGTGGTGTTCGATGCCGTGCTGCATCACGGCCACTCCGACCAGTTGCGCGGCGTCTGCCAGCAGATCGCCCAGCGTGGCGGTGCAATCGTTGGCGTTCAGGGCCTGTCCCAGGGCGAGACCAACATTGCCCTGGAGCGCCTGGTGATCGAGCGGGCATTGAGCGTTAACACGGCTGCTGCTGGAGGCAATGCCAGTCTGATGACGATCGGTTAAACCCGATAAACCGGGCACCTGCATAGGGGCCCGGCATAGCAACAATCCCTGTGGGAGCTGGCTTGCCAGCGATAGCGA
>NZ_WBRZ01000307.1:0-6080 GCF_008923895.1 Pseudomonas sp. GXM4 | reverse complement strand
CCCACAGGTTTCTCGGGTGGACACAAAATCGGCGTTCACTAAGGTCCCGTGGGAGCGGGCTTGCCCGCGAAGGCGTCTTCAGCAACACCGCTACAACCAATGCCAGAACCGGCTCCAGAACCCGCGATTGAGGTCTTCCTTGCAGCCGGCGTATTGCTGCGCATACAGATCCGAACGGTTCTGCACCTTGCGCGCGGTCGGCGGTAGCCAGGCCTTGCTCGCGTAGGTCTTGTTGCGGAAGCCGCCCCAGCCTTCGTGGTAGTTCAGGTACTGGTTATAGGCGTCGTATTTGTACACGCCGTTGATCGAGGTGGTCTTGTCCATGTACCAGCCGACGAAGTCGATGGCGTCGTCGAAGTCTTCGCGATCGGCCCAGTTGCGGCCGGTGCTTTTCTGGTAGTCGGCCCAGACTTCATCCTTGGCTTGCGCATAACCGGAAGCGGTGGAGACGCGGCCCCAGGGAATTACCCAGAGCAGATATTTGCGCGGCGTCTTGGCGTCGTAGCGATAGCCGGATTCCTGATACATGATCGCGAAAGGCACCTGGATCGGCACGCCCCAGCGTTTCTGGGTGACTTGCGCAGCGTCGTACCAGTCGCTTTTCTCGCGGAAGATTGCGCAGATGTCTTCCGGCGAGCGGGGCGGCGAGGTGCCGCAACCGCTCAGCAGGGTGGCCATGGTCAGGAGGGCGAGGGTGTGCCTGTGATTCAAGAGCTGTTTTCCGTCGTGCGCAAAAAGGCCGACAGTCTACGCGCTCAGCTCAATTGATGACGATAGGGCAGATCCGGACCGGTTTTGCTGCAGGTCAGTGCGGCGGCTTGTACGGCGAACCTGAGCATGCCGTCGATTTGCTCGCGACTGAGCTGCTGGACGCCTTCGACGGAGTCCAGAGAATGTTCGGTCAGCCAAGTGATCAGCGCCGCCTGGAAGGTGTCGCCAGCACCTACCGTATCGGCGATCTGAACCTGATTGGCCGGTACCGACCACGAGCCATGGGCGCGACTGAACACGGTCGCGCCATCGCCACCGCGAGTAAGGAAGACGATCTGGCAGCGATGTTCGAGCCAGCCTTCAATAACATGCTGCGGATTTTGCTCGGGATAGAGCAGGCTCAGATCCTCGTCGCTGACTTTGATCAGATCGGCCAGTTGAACCAGCGTGGCGATGCGCTCGCGCCATAGATTGATGTTCGGCTCGGGATTGAGGCGCACGTTGGGGTCGAGGCTGATCAGGCGTTTGCCGCTTTCGCGTTGGACCAGTTTCAGCAACGTGTCGCCAATCGGCTGCACCACCAGCGAAAACGAGCCGATGTGCAGGCCGCGCACCTCGTCGCCAAGTGTCGGCAGATGCGCCTCGCTCACTTGCCGGTCGGCACAGCCTTCGCCACGGAAGCTGTAGTGCGGTGAGCCATTGGCGCCTACCGCGACCATCGCCAGGGTGGTCGGCGCGGCGAAATCCACCAGATAATCCGGGCGCACACCTTCGTCCTGCAGGACTTGCTGCAAACGCCGGCCGAGGTAGTCGGTGGACAGCCCACCGAAGAGCGCCGAGTCCACGCCCAGACGGCGCAGACCGACGGCGACGTTGAACGGCGAGCCGCCGGCAATCGCCTTGAAATTGACTTTCGAGGCCAGACCGCTGGCATCGTTTTCGCTGAAGAAATCAAACAGGGCTTCGCCACACACCAGGTACATAGTTGTTTGCTCGTTATAGGGTTGCGACATGCTGTTGATAGCGTTCGTAGGCCTGCTGGAACGCCGCGACATTGGCGGCGATCGGCAGGGTTTCGCTGCCTGCGTCGAGTTTCACGCAGCGCTCGCACAGATCGGCCAGGGAGACATCATCGCCGTTAGAGCGCGACGCGCACCACGCCGCTTGAATCGCCGCACCCAGTGCGGCGGCTTCGCTTTGTTCGGTGCAGATCACCGGAGCGTTCATGATGTCGGCGACGATCTGCCGCCACACCGCGCTCTTCGAGCCGCCGCCGATCAGGCAAATGCGCAGGCTTTGTAAACCATTCTGGCGGAGCAAATCCAGCCCGTAGCGCAAACCGAAGGTGGTGCCTTCGACAGCGGCGCGGCACAGGTTGGCTTGGGTCAGGTTGTCCATGGTCAGCCCATGCAGGCTGCCGGTGGCGTGGGGCAGGGCAGGGACGCGCTCACCGTTGAGAAACGGCAACATGCTCACGCCTTCGGCACCGATCGGCGATTGCGCGACCAGTTGGTTGAAGGTCGGCAGGTCGAGCTTGAACAGTTCGCGAATTGCACCGGTGGCGTTGGTCAAATTCATGGTGCAGATCAACGGCAGCCAGCCGCCGCTGGAGGAACAGAACGTGGCAACCGAGGCATCGGCGCTGACGCTCGGCTCCTCCGAATAGGCGTAGACCGTGCCGGACGAACCGAGGCTCATGGTGATCGCGCCAGGCTGGATATTGCCGGTACCGATGGCGCCCATCATGTTGTCGCCACCGCCGCTCGAGACCACCGCGTTGGGGTTGATGCCGAGTTGCTCGGCGATTGCCGGGAGGAGAGTGCCGACGGCGGCGTGCGCGTCGATCAGCTCCGGCAGCGCGGCTTGCAAACGGCCGCTGGCATCGATGTCGCGCAGGATCTGTACATCCCACTGCCGCGTGCGCACATTGAAATAGCCGGTGCCGGACGCATCGCCGTATTCGCTGCAGGCGCGACCGGTGAGCCAGTAGTTGAGGTAGTCGTGAGGCAACAGAATCCGGGCGATGCGTGAGAACACGTCGGGATGCTGCTCTTTGGTCCAGAGCAGTTTCGACACCGTGTAGCCCGGCGCAATGACCACGCCGAGGCGTTCCAGCGAACCTTTCTCGCCGCCCAGTTGCGCGAGCAAGCGCTCGTTTTCCGGCGTGGTTTCGGTGTCGCACCAGAGCTTGGCCGGACGCAGCACTGCGCCTTGCTCATCGAGCAGGACCAAGCCGTGTTGCTGGCCGGAGACGCCGACACCGAGGATCGCCTGGCCGTCGACATTGGCCGCTCGCAACGCCTGGCGGGTGGCGCTGACGAACGCGTCGAGCCACTGTTGAACGTCTTGTTCGCGGCGGCCGTTGGCGCCGCTGATCATCGTGTGCGGCGCTGCGCCCAGACCGAGCACCTGGCCGCTGTCGGCGTCGAGGATGATCGCTTTGGTGCCTTGGGTGCCGCAGTCGATACCCAGAAAGAGCTTTGTTGTTGTCATGTATGGGCCTGTCAGATTGCGCTGAAGATCAAGAGCTACCCCCTCACCCCAGCCCTCTCCCCCACGGGGGCGAGGGGG
This sequence comes from Pseudomonas sp. GXM4, assembly GCF_008923895.1. Lineage (NCBI taxonomy): Bacteria > Pseudomonadati > Pseudomonadota > Gammaproteobacteria > Pseudomonadales > Pseudomonadaceae > Pseudomonas > Pseudomonas sp. GXM4. Next base: position 2,798 of record NZ_WBRZ01000307.1, on the reverse strand, counting down.
AAAGGGAGCAGATTTTCATGCCTTTCACACTCTGTATTCGACTCGGAATTTCAGGTCGATGAATAACGGAAGAACCACGCGGTCGGTTCCCTCTCCCTCCGGGAGAGGGCTAGGGTGAGGGGCTTTTCAGCCGAGCACCCGTTCCAGAGTCCGCGAAACCCCAACCTCGCGCAAACTCTGGCAGCACCACTCGAACGCTGCAACAAACTCCGCCGACTTCGGTATCGCCGTGCCGAAAATCTCTTCCACGCCCAACAGGCGTTCGGTGATCAACCCATCGTCCGCCACCAGACCTTGGCAGAAAGCCGCTCGCGGGTCCGGAATCGAATACGTATCGCCATTCTCATCCACGCCCTTCAAATACAGCGCCCACGCCGCGACTACCAGCGCTGCACGCTTGGTCTCGCGGCCATCGGCGATCAGCCGATTGATCGTCGGCACGGTGAACTTGGGAAACTTCGACGAGCCATCCGAACACACACGCTCCAACTGATCGGCAATCGCCTGATTGGAAAACCGCGCCACCAGCGTGTCCTTGTATTCGCTCAGATCAATGCCCGGCACCGGTGCCAGTTGCGGCGTGACATCCAGGTCCATATAAGCGCGCATGTAACGCACGAACAGCGGATCGTTCATGGTGTCGTGGACGAAGCGATAACCCTTGAGAAAGCCCAGATACGTCAGCGCCAGGTGACTGCCGTTGAGCAGTTTGATTTTCATCTCTTCGTACGGCGACACATCGTCGGTGAACTGCACGCCGACCTTTTCCCATGCCGGGCGGCCGTTGACGAATTTGTCTTCCAGCACCCACTGCACAAACGGTTCGCAGACCACCGGCCAGGCATCGTCGACGCCGTGTTTGTCGGCCAGTTGCAGGCGATGCGCGGTGCTGGTCATCGGCGTGATGCGGTCGACCATGGCGTTGGGGAAGCTGACGTTCTGGTCGATCCAATCGCGCAATTGCGGATCACGCAGCGCGGCGAACGCCAGCAGTGCCTTGCGCGCGACCGCGCCGTTGTGCGGCAGGTTATCGCAGGACATCACGGTAAATGCCGGAACACCCGTCGCACAACGTTTGGCCAATGCGGCGCAGAGGAAACCGAACACGGTGCCCGGCGCTTCGGGATGGGCGAGGTCGTGTTGAATCTGCGGCAGATGCGCCATGAATTCGCCGTTGCTGTCGTCGATGCAGTAACCGCCCTCGGTGATGGTCAGCGAGACGATGCGGATCTGCGGTTCGGCGAGTTTGTCGATCAGCGTTTGCGCGCCATCTTCGGCCAGCAGCATGTCGCGGATTGCGCCGATGACGCGCACTTCGGTGTCATCGCTGTCGCCCAGTTCAAACAAAGTGAACAGGTAATCCTGCTCGCGCAGATCATCGCGAGCGCGGCGATCTTCCGGGCGCAGGCCGACGCCGCAGATTGCCCAGTCCAGTGCTTCGCCAGTGTTCATCAAGGCATCGGTGTAATACGCCTGGTGCGCGCGGTGGAAACCGCCGACGCCGATGTGCGCGATGCCCTGGCGCGTGTCGCTCAGGTTGTAGCCCGGCAGTCGCACTTCGGCGGCGAGGCGATTGAGGTTCTGTTGGTTGAGTTTCATCGGATAGTCTCGAAATCAGGCGGCAGCGCGCAGTGGGCGGGTCAGCGCCACACCTTCAGCGTCGAACAGGTGGCAGTGAGTCGGGTCCAGGCGCAGGCTCAATTGCTCGCCATAACGGCTGGCCAGGTCGCCGCGCACGCGCATGGTCAGGGCTTCACCGGCGCTGGTGGTGACGTGGCAGAAGGTGTCGCTGCCAAGGCGTTCGCTGACATCGGCAGTCACCTGCAACGTGCAGTCGCCAGGTTGCGCCAGCTCAAGATGTTCGGGGCGAATGCCCAACGTGACTGCGCTGCCGACACTGAGGCTGGCGGCGTTGAACGGCAGGGTGATGCGCGTGCCGGCGTCCAGCGAAACTTCGCAGCTGGCGCCGTCGATGCGGGCAATCTTGCCTTTGAGGAAACCCATTTTCGGCGTGCCGAGGAAGCCTGCGACAAACAGATTGGCCGGGTTGTGATAGAGGTCCAGCGGCGAGCCGACCTGTTCGATCCTGCCGCCATTGAGCACCACGACTTTGTCGGCCATGGTCATCGCTTCGACCTGATCGTGGGTCACGTAGATCATCGTCGCTTGCAGGTCTTTGTGCAGGCGCAGCAGCTCCAGACGCATCTGCACGCGCAACGCCGCGTCGAGGTTGGACAGCGGTTCATCGAAGAGGAAAATCTTCGGGTTGCGCACGATGGCACGGCCGATCGCCACGCGCTGGCGCTGGCCGCCGGACAGCTGTTTCGGTTTGCGCTCGAGCATCGGTCCGAGCTCGAGAATCCGCGCTGCTTCGCCGACTTTGCGTTCGACTTCGGCTTTCGGCACGCCGGCCAGATCGAGGGCGAACGACATGTTCTTTTTCACCGTCATGTGCGGGTACAGCGCGTAGGTCTGGAACACCATCGCCAGATCGCGCTTGGCCGGGCTGACTTCAGTGATGTCGCGGCCATCGAGTTCGATGGTGCCGCCGCTGACCTCTTCAAGGCCGGCGATCAGGCGCAGCAGGGTGGATTTGCCGCAGCCCGACGGGCCGACGAAGACCACGAATTCCTTGTCGTTCACTTCCAGGTCAATGCCCTTGATGATGGAAAAACCTTCGAAGCCTTTTTGCAGATTCTTGATTTTCAGGTTGGCCATGAGATGGGCCTCCGCATTGTTGTTATTCGATTGAGCTGGATAAGCTCTTTTGTGGGAGCGAGCTTGCTCGCGAAGGGGCC
>NZ_WBRZ01000306.1:0-6090 GCF_008923895.1 Pseudomonas sp. GXM4 | reverse complement strand
GAGCGTGGGAACGATCTGCAGTGAACCAAAATCCCCGAATACCACTATCAGCGGTTTTTGCCTCGCTGCCACATGACGGACGCATTACAACTCTAGGATTGGCCTCATCCGTTTGCTGAGGTCCGTCCATGAATCCCGCCATCGCAACAGCCCTGACCAACCCCGGCGCGCCGATGAAAGTGCGCGGCGTGCACAAGCGTTTCGGTGCGTTCACTGCGCTGGACAACGTCTCCCTCGATGTCGCCGCCGGCGAACTGGTGTGCCTGCTCGGCCCGTCGGGCTGTGGCAAGACCACATTGTTGCGCTGCATTGCCGGGCTGGAGCAGCAGGACAGCGGCGAGCTGTATCTGGGCGATCGCGATGTCTCGCATCTTGCCCCGCAAGCGCGGGATTACGGGATTCTGTTCCAGTCCTACGCGTTGTTTCCCAATCTGACGGTCGAGGCGAACATTGCCTACGGCCTAGCCGGCAGCGGGCGCGATGAAGTGCGCCGGCGTGTCGGTCAGATGCTGGAACTGGTCGGCCTCAGCGGCAGTGAGAAAAAGTATCCAGGCCAATTGTCCGGCGGTCAGCAACAGCGAGTAGCGCTCGCTCGCGCATTGGCGCCGGCGCCGTCGCTGCTGTTGCTCGACGAACCGATGTCGGCCCTCGACGCGCGGGTGCGCGAGCATCTGTGCACCGAGCTGCGTCAGCTGCAACGCAACCTCGGCATCACCACGCTGATGGTCACGCACAATCAGGACGAAGCGATGCTGATGGCCGATCGCATCGCGGTCATGAATAACGGCCGCGTCGAGCAGTACGCCACCCCGCAGGAAATCTACAACCGCCCGGCCACGCCGTTCGTGGCCGAGTTTGTCGGCCAGGGCAACTGGCTGCCGTTTCAGCGCAGCAGCGACAGTCACGCCCGGGTCGGTGGGATGAATCTGCGCCTGGCCGAGGGCAGCGTACACGGCGCTTCGGGTCGACTGTTCTGCCGCCCGGAGGCGATCAACGTCAATCCGCTGGTGCACGAAGAGAACCTGTTCCCGGCCAAGGTCCGCGAAATCACTTTCCTCGGCAATCGCTGCCGGATGAGCTTCGAACTTGATCAATTGCCGGGCCACGCACTGCTCGCCGAAATCGCGCCAGAAGCCATGCCGCGCCTCGGCGCCCAGCAGATCATGGTCGCCTTGCCGCCGCGCAGTTTGCAGGTGTTCGCCTGATGAACAGCAACCTCGCGCTGCCGCTACCGCACAAGCAGGTGCGACAGTCCTCGAAAGCCGAGATCGGCGATCGCCTGTTCGTGGTCGGCGGCAAAGTCGTTCTGCTGGTGTTGCTCGGCCTCGCGGTGCTGCTGCCGTTGTTGGCGATCTTCTGGCGCGGCTTCAGCAACGACGCCGGGCAGGGCGGCGGCTGGCTCGCGGCGAAAGAGTTGGTGACCAGTGCCAATTTCCATTGGCTGCTCGGCAACAGCCTGAAAGTGTCCCTCAGCGTTGCGGCCATTGTCGTACCGCTGGCCTACCTGTTTGCCTACGCACTGCAACGCACGCTGATTCCGGGCAAAGGCATCTGGCGCGGAATCTCCCTGCTGCCACTGATGGCGCCGTCGATGCTGCCGGGGATTGCGCTGGTTTATCTGTTCGGCAACCAGGGCATGCTGCGTGGGCTGCTCTCGGACAATATCTATGGCTTCTGGGGCATTGTGTTGGGCGAGGTGATCTACACCTTTCCCCATGCGCTGATGATTTTGCTCTCGGCATTGTCGCTGGCCGATGCGCGGCTGTTCGACGCCGCATCGAGCATGGGTGCCAGTCCGGCCAAAGCGTTTCGCAGCATCACCTGGCCGGCGACCCGCCAGGCGGTATTCGCTGCGTTCTGTCTGGTATTCACCCTGACCATCACCGATTTCGGTGTGCCAGTGGTGGTCGGTGGCGACTATCAAGTGCTGGCGCTGGAAGCCTACAAAGCCGTGGTCGGCCAGCAGCAATTCGGGCGCGGCGCGTTGATCGGCATGGTGTTGTTGCTGCCGGCGCTGTTCAGCTTTGGTGTCGATGCCTGGCTGCGTCGGCGTCATGGCGACTCCATGAGCGGGCGCGCGCAGGTGTTCAAACCGCTGCCGTCCAGGCTGCGCGACGGCTGCTATCTGGCGATCGTTTTGCTGATCAGTGCGGCGTTGATCCTGGTGTTCGGCATGGCGGTGTTTTCGTCGCTGGTGAAGTTCTGGCCGTACAACCTGTCGCTGTCGCTCAACCACTATCAGTTCAACGAGACCGCCGGCGGTGGCTGGCTCGCCTACGGCAACAGTCTGAAGATGGCGCTGGGCACCGCGCTGATCGGCAGCGTGCTGATTTTCACTGGCGCCTATCTGATGGAGAAAACCCGCACTCAGCGCGGGCTCAACCTGGCTTTGCGTATGCTCAGCTTCGTGCCGATGGCGGTGCCGGGGCTGGTGCTGGGCCTGGGCTACGTCTTCTTCTTCAACCTCAGCGGCAATCCGCTGCACATGCTGTACGGGACGATGACGCTGCTGATCGTCTGCACCATTGCGCACTACCTGACCACCGCACAAATGACCGCGACCACCGCGCTGCGCCAGCTCGACGCTGAGTTTGAAGCCGCCGCGCTGTCGCTGAAGGCGCCGCTGTACCGGCATTACCTGCGCGTCACCGTGCCGATCTGCCTGCCGGCGCTGCTGGACATCGTGCGCTACCTGTTCGTCTCGGCAATGACCACGGTTTCCGCCGCGATCTTCCTCTACAGCCCCGACACCATCCTTGCGGCGGTGGCGGTGCTGAACATGGACGACGCCGGCAACGTCGGCGGTGCGGCGGCAATGTCGACCCTGATTCTGTTCACCTCGGCCGGCGTGTCGCTGCTGCTGGCGTGGGCTTCGCGCGGCCTGTTGCGCCGTTCCCAGGCCTGGCGGCAAACCGCGCCCGGTCACTGATTGCAAACCCGATCAACTCATCTACAGGAAAACGCTCATGTTCAAGCCTATGGCCCTGGCCGCTGCTGTGCTCGCGACTTTCAGCCTGAATGCCTTCGCGGCAAAAACCGAGTTGACGGTGTACACCGCCCTCGAAGCCGAACAACTGAAGTCCTACAAGGAGGCCTTCGAAAAGGCCAACCCGGACGTCGAGATCAAATGGGTGCGCGATTCGACCGGGATCATCACCGCCAAGCTGCTCGCCGAAAAGGCTCGTCCGCAGGCTGACGCGGTGTGGGGCCTCGCCGCGTCGAGCCTGGCGATTCTCGATCAGCAAGGCATGCTGCAAAGCTATGCACCGAAGGATCTCGGCAAGATCGGCGCGAACTACCGCGACGCCGCCAACCCGCCAGCCTGGGTCGGCATGGACGTCTGGGCCGCGACCATTTGCTTCAACACTGTCGAAGCCGAGAAGCAGGGTTTGAGCAAACCGGTCAGTTGGCAGGACCTGACCAAGCCTGAGTACAAGGGCAAGATCGTCATGCCCAACCCGGCGTCGTCCGGCACTGGTTTCCTCGACGTCAGCGCCTGGCTGCAAACCTTCGGCGAGAAGCAGGGCTGGGCGTATATGGACGGCTTGCACCAGAACATCGGCCAGTACGTTCACTCCGGTTCCAAGCCGTGCAAGCTGGCGGCGGCGGGGGAGTTTCCGATCGGGATTTCCTTTGAATATCCAGCGGTACAGTTGAAACGCCAGGGTGCGCCACTGGACATCATCCTGCCGAAGGAAGGCCTGGGCTGGGAGATCGAAGCGACAGCGGTGATCAAAGGCACACCGCATGAAGAAGCGGCGAAGAAACTCGCTGATTTCTCCGCCAGCGCCGAGGCGATGGATCTGTACAAGGAGAACTTCGCTGTTCTTGCGCAGCCGGGGATTGCCAAGCCACAAACCGAATTGCCAGCCGACTATGAGCAGCGTCTGATCAAGAACGACTTTGCCTGGGCCTCGAAGAATCGCGACGAGATCCTGGCTGAATGGCGCAAGCGGTATGACGGCAAGTCCGAAAAAGTTGTCGCCAAGTAACCGGTGCCGATCGTTCCCACGCTCTGCGTGGGAATGAATCCCGTGACGCTCTGCGTCACAAAGGACGCGGAGCGTCCCTGGCTGCATTCCTTTGCTCCGCGTGGGAACGATCATTGAGGTGGCTTCATGACACAACCCAAAGACCTGCTCATCATCGGCGCCGGCATCCTCGGTCTGTCCCACGCCTATGCCGCTGCCAAACGCGGCCTGAAAGTCGCGGTATTCGAACGCACCGCCACGCCCCTTGGCGCTTCGGTGCGCAACTTCGGCCAGGCGCTGGTGACCGGTCAGCCGCCCGGCATCATGCTCGAACTGGCCAAGGCCAGCCGCGAGATCTGGGGCGACTGGGCGCAACTTGCCGGCCTGCAGGTCAAGCGCAACGGCTCATACCTGTTCGCCCGCAGCGAGGCCGAAGAACACCTGCTCGAAGTCTTCTGCGCCGGCCGCGCGGTCGAGCATGGCTACAACGTCGAGCTGCTGCGCGGCGCGGCGTTGCGTGATCTGTATGGCGGCCAGTTCAGCCATCACCGTGCCGCGCTGCACGGTGTCGATGATCAGCAGCTGTACTCGCGCGAAGCGATTCCGGCGCTGATCGATTATTTGCGCCGTGACCTCGGCGTCGAGTTTCACTTTTCCACGCTGGTGCGCGACGTCGAGCCAGGGCGTCTGCACAGCACCGCCGGCAGTTCTACCGGCAAGCAGATCATCGTCTGCTCCGGCCACGATTATCAGACCCTGCTGGCCGAGCCGATTGCTGCGCTCAATCCGCAGATCTGTCGTTTGCAAATGCTGCGGGCCAGACCAAGCATCGAGTTGAACCTGCAACACGCCGTGCTCACCGGCCTGAGCTGCGTGCACTACGGCGCCTTCGCCGATTTGCCGCAAGCCGCAGCGGTGCAGGCGCAGATCCTCCGTGAACAACCGCACCTGCACGCCAACGGCATTCACCTGCTGATCAGCCCGACGCCGTATGGCGAGCTGATCATCGGCGATTCGCATCATTACGGCAGCGATGCGTCACCGTTCAACGCCGAGCAGGTCGATAACTGGATGCTCGAACTCGCCGAGCAGACGCTGGGCTGCCAGGTGCAAGTGGTCGAACGCTGGCAGGGCGTCTATGGTGCTCGGGGGCCAGGGCCGTTTTCATTCCTGCGCCCGGCACCGGGCCTGAGCGTGGCGCTGATGCACACCGGCGTCGGCATGAGCGTCGGCCCGGCGCTGGCCGAACGCAATATCGCGCAATTACTGGAGGAGGCATGAATCACGAACAGGTGATCGCCCGGGTGTTCGGCCTGTATGAACGCTTCGGCGCCAGCGATTACATCGGCGAACCGGTGTCGCAGCTCGAGCACATGTCCCAGGCCGCAGAATTGGCCATGGCTGAAGGCTGTGACGATGAAGTGGTGCTGGCGGCGTTCTTTCATGACATCGGCCATCTATGTGCCGAGGGCGCGGGAAACATGGGCGGTTATGGCGTGATCAGCCATGAACGGCTCGGAGCCGATTATCTGCGTGAGGCAGGTTTCAGCGAACGGCTGGCGCGACTGGTGGAATATCACGTCCAGGCCAAGCGCTATCTGACCTTGCGCGAGCCGGGCTATTACGCGCGGTTGAGTGAGGCGAGTCGGCGCACACTGGAATATCAGGGCGGGGTGATGAGCGCGGCTGAGGCGGATGCGTTCGAGGCTGATCCGTTGTGTGCGCTGAGTTTGCGCATGCGGCGCTGGGATGAGTTGGCGAAGGAGGTTGCAGTGCCGCTGGTGAATCTGAGTGTGTTAAAGCGCAAGGCTGAGAAATTGTTGTCGGCTGAGTGATTGCAGTCCTCACCCCAGCCTCTCCCGGAGGGAGAGGGCGCTGATCTCCATGCTTTTCAAACCTGAGTTCGACTGGATATCTCAGGTCGGTGTATGACCCAAGAGCAACACAGTCGGCCCCCTCTCCCTCCGGGAGAGGGCTGGGGTGAGGGGGTAGCGATCTAAAGCTCAAGCACCCGATCAACCAACGCCTCAACCTGCTCCTGCCTTTCCGCCTGATTCAACTTCGCCTGCGGATTGAGCGACGCCCACTGCGGATGCGCGCGCGCCTTGTTCAGCGCTTC
>NZ_WBRZ01000305.1:0-6118 GCF_008923895.1 Pseudomonas sp. GXM4 | reverse complement strand
CTCAGTGTCGGTTTTTTTGTGTCTTGGATGGTGCGCCAAGAGCACAGCTCCCTCACCTTTTTCTCGCCAAAATATCTGTGCTATATCGCGGTTCCCCAATTCTGATACTCGGAAAAGAACTCTGCCTGTCGGAAACGGAAAAGTCGCTCTTCCTCACACAACTCCGAGAATTTGCCTACAACCGCGCATTGAGTCTCTCGTTATCCTGATGCCGTACCAGTCTGCAGCGGCTTCATCAGGAAATACGTTTCCCGCAGAAAGCAGGCTTTCTCCTCGTAATTGCGGTTTGCCCCAGTTGCCCTTCCATCGCGGTATCATGATCTAATACCATGAACAACAAACAGCGCGGCACGCTCAAAGCTATTTTTTCAAGGCCGGTCCCGAATAACTTGGAGTGGGTGCGTATGGAATCGCTCTTCGGCGCAGTGGGCGCCCAGACCATTGAAGGCAATGGTTCAAGAGTGCGCTTTGAATTGAACGGTGTGGTCGTGACTTTTCACCGGCCCCACCCAGACAAAGAAGCAAAGCCCTATCAGGTGCGCGACGCTCGGGCTTTTCTTGAGCAAGCAGGAGTCATCCCGTGAACGTAATGAACTACAACGGCTATGCCGCCCGTATTGAATACAGTGACGAAGACGGCCTCTTCGTCGGCCATATCGCCGGTATCAAGGACGTCGTCGGATTCCATGGTGAGTCGGTCGCAGAGCTGCGGAACGCGTTCCAGGAGGCCGTGACTGATTATCTCGATACCTGCGCCAGGCTCGGTCGCGCACCGCAGAAACCCTATTCGGGGAATCTCAGCCTGCGCTTGGCGCCAGCGCTGCATGCGACGGTCGCTGTAAAGGCGCAGCTAGCCCATAAGAGCATCAATCAATGGGTTGCAGACGTGCTCGATCGTGAGGTCCACGCGTAGTGGCGAAATCTGGCTCTCAGTAGAAGTTGTACAAAACCCTGTCACCCGTCGAAATCTCCTACACGCCTCATTGACCCTCCGAACCGTCCCGAGTTTACTGTATGCGCATACAGTAAATTCACTATCAGGTTCGTATCATGAGCGTCACCATCCTCGGCCCTTTGTCAGGCGCGGGCGAAAAGCTTGCGCTGTATTCGTTTCGGATTCCCGCCGGTTTTCCTTCGCCTGCGGCTGATCACATTGAAAAGCACATCTCTCTGGACGAGGTTTTTGATATTCGTGCGCCGCACGTTTATCTGGCGAAGATCGAAGGCGAAAGCATGCAGGACGCCGGGATATTTTGCGGTGATCTGGTGATCGTCGATCGCAGCCTGAATGCCGAGCACGGCGATATCGTCATCGCCGGTCTCAATTCCGAACCCATCTGCAAGCGCCTGCACATGCGCGACAACACCGTCATCCTTCTTTCGGCCAACAGCAAATACCCGCCTCGCTACGTGATGGAAGGGGATGAGCTGGTGATCTGGGGTGTGGTGACTTACAGCGTGCGCGACCATGGCAAACCGTGAGCAGGTCTTCGCGCTGATCGATTGCAACAGCTTCTATGCCAGCTGTGAGCGAGTGTTCCGGCCCGATCTGGCGAAGACGCCGATTGTCGTGCTGAGCAATAACGATGGCTGCGTGATTGCGCGCAGTTATGACGCCAAGCCCTTTGTGAAAATGGGCGCGCCGTATTTTCAGATTCGCGACGATCTGCGCCGCCATGGCATCCAGGTGTTCAGCAGTAATTACGCCTTGTACGGCGACATGAGCGAGCGGGTGATGACGATCATCGAATCCATGGTGCCGGCCGTCGAGGTGTACAGCATTGATGAGGCGTTCGCGGATCTCAGTGGCATTCCTGGGGACCTGACCGCGTTTGGCCGCACCATCCGCTCTGCTGTTTATAAGCGCACCGGCATCCCGGTCGGCGTCGGCATCGCCCCCACGAAAACGCTGGCCAAGCTCGCCAACCACACCGCGAAACGCCTGCAAGCGCATACCGGCGGCGTGGTCGACATCTGCGATCCGTCCAAACGCGACTGGGTGCTGCGCAATACCGATGTCGGTGACGTGTGGGGCGTCGGTCGGCGAATGAAAGCTCATCTGGAAAGCATGCAGATCAGAAGTGCGATGGACCTGGCGAAGGCCGATCCGTGGACACTTCGGCGCAAGTTCAGCGTGGTGATCGAGAAGACCGCGCGCGAACTGGGTGGCACATCCTGTCTGGAACTGTCGGAAACAGAACCGCCGAAGCAGGAAATTTGCAGCAGCCGCATGTTTGGCAACCGTTTGACTACCATCGAGCCGATCAAGGAAGCCGTTGCTACTTATGTGCATCGAGCGGCGGAAAAGCTGCGTGCGCAGAGTTCGCTGTGCAAAAAGATCCGCGTGAGTATCCGCACCGGCATGTTCAATCCGGAAGAGGCGAAGTACGCCAATGGCGCGCTGATCGAGTTGCCTTATCCGACCAATGATGTGCGATTGCTGAGCAAGGTGGCGAGCGAAGCGATCGATCGATTGTTCCGGCCGGGGTTCAAGTACAGCAAGGCTGAGGTGCTGTTGATGGATCTGCGACAGCCCGGAGAATTTACCGAAGACCTGTTTGCACAGTCCCAACCTCAAGCGGCGGAGAGGGTGATGGGGGTGCTCGACCAGATCAATCAGCGCTGGGGGCATGGAACGTTGCGAGCGGGGAGTGTGCCGGCTGATCCGGCCTGGGGCATGCGGCGGGAGATGATGAGTTCGAGTTTTACGACGAAGCTGGATCAATTGTGGGTCGTTAAATCCAATTGAGGCACGGGCCAGATCTGGTGCCGCGTTACAATCGCCGCCTTCACTTTTGCAGTAAAAGGACGACTTTCATGATCATTTCCACCACTCATTCCGTCGAGGGGCGGCAGATCACGGCCTATCTGGACATTGTCAGCGCCGAGTCTGTGCAAGGGGTCAACGTGATCCGCGATATGTTCGCCGGCATGCGCGACTTCTTTGGCGGGCGCTCGCAGACGTTGGAGCGGGCTCTTAAAGAAGCACGCATTCAGGCCACCGACGAACTGAAAGATCGAGCGCGCGCATTGCAGGCTGATGCTGTGGTTGGCGTGGATTTTGAGATCAGCATGCCGGCAGGCAAGGGTGGCATGGTCGTGGTGTTCGTCACCGGAACTGCGGTCAAGCTGCGCTGATCATTGTGTTCAAGGCAAAGCCCACTCGCACAACGAATGGGCTTTTTCGCGTCAATCAGCCTTGAGGTTTGAGCAACACAGCACCTCTTGCGTCATAGGTCAGCGGTGTATCGATGGCAACGAGGGACGGTGTCCCGTCAGGCTGCGCCGATGGTGCGGGCTCGCTGGGATGGTAGACGACGCCCGGCTGGAGAAGCGGTTTGTCCGGGTATTTGATGGTGATTTCACCCGAGGCGATCTTTTCCTTGAGTTTTTCCGCACCGGCCTTGCCGGCAGCGATCTGCTCGTCCGTGAGTTTTACGACTGGCATGTTCGGGAATCCATTGATCTGCATGATCTCTCCTTGAGATTCATTTGTAGGAGTAAGGGCAGCGGCCGTTCGATGGAAATCTTTAGCGAATGATCGCTCGCGACACTTTTTTCCATTCGTCGGTGATCAGCCTTTCTGGACGGCAAGTCCAGTAGTGACCGGCTAGTCTCAAAAGCGCTGAGGGACGATATTTTCCAGGCAAAACTGTTTTGCCGGTGTCGGCCCGGTTGTGTAGGGGAGAGTCTATGTCAGGTCCATTTATCGAAGATGATGGCGCTGAGTTTTCATTCAACAACTGTGTGCGCTGCGGTCAGTCGGAGTATCAGTCGGGGTTTGGCGAGGATCCGGTCAGCATCGGCAAAATCAAATCCACGGCCCCCAAAGGGCCGAAAGCGAAATTCCTGCCCAAGGTCACGGCAAGGACCAGAAAGTGATTTTATCCTGCACCCCGTTACTGAACGGGGTTTTTTATGGGCGCAAGAATGAGGGGGCGGGCATTGACATTAATGTCGGTTTTTTTTCCCCAACTTTTCACGTTGGCCAACGTAGTGTGAAGCCATCCGTTAGAAAGCAAGTCTCCAGCCCGTCTCCCCAGCGGGCTTTTTTTTGCCCGGCATAAAACCTTTTCCCTGATTGCGGTCCAATCGACGCTGCCGCCCGCGTCTGGACTTTCCTGCGCCGAGCGCATTAAATCCCGCTCCTTTTCGTCATCCCGTTTATTTGAGGTTTTCGTCATGCGTTTAACACTGCCTGCTCTGGTTCTTGGCCTTCTGGTTGCTCAAGGTGCGATGGCTGCCGGTGATGGCACCGCTGCGCTGGGCGGTGGCCTGGGTGGCGCGCTGGGTAACGTGGTCGGTCAGAAAATGGGCGGCAGCACCGGCGCCGCAATTGGCGCTGGCGTTGCGGGCGCAGCGGGCAGCGCAGTCGCCGCACGCAAGGGCAGCCGCACCAAAGCGGCGATCGGCGGCGGTGTCGGTGCAGCCGGCGGTTCGGTGATCGGCAACAGCCTGGGCGGCCGCAACGGCGCCACCATCGGCGCGGGTCTGGGCGGCGCGGCCGGCGGCGCAGTCGGCAGCAACCTGGGCAAAGGTCACAAGCGCCACTGAGACTGATGGCCTGTCAGAAAAAGCCCGACTCGATGTCGGGCTTTTTCATGGCTGAACGTTTCGTGCGAAATCATCTCCAATCTGCATACGCCCCGCTTGGGCGGACTGTCCCGATTCGGGAACTGCGAGGTTCATATGCGATTGTCATTATCTGCACTGTTTTTTGGCTTGGTCGTGGCGCAGGGCGCGATGGCGGCCGGAGATGGCACCGCTGCCGTAGGCGGTGGTCTCGGCGGTGCGCTGGGTAATGTGGTTGGCGGACAACTCGGCGGCAGCACGGGCGCAGCGGTCGGCGCTGGTGTTGGCGGCGCGGCGGGCAGTGCCGTCGGCGCGAACAAACGCAACCGCACCGAAGCCGCGATCGGCGGCGGCCTTGGCGCGGCAGGCGGCTCGGTTGTCGGCAACAGCCTCGGCGGCTCCACCGGCTCCGCCATCGGCGCGGGCCTGGGCGGCGCAGCAGGCGGCGCGGTAGGTAACAATCTTGGCGACGACGACGGCGGATCTCATTCCGGCGGCCACAAGCACAAGAACAAACACAAAAATAAACATCGCTGATTGATCAACGAAAACCCGGCCTGGCGCCGGGTTTTTCGTGTGTGGCCGTCAGGCAGAGGAACGATTGGCGATAGGGCTTTTCGAAAGTGATACATCCCACACGCTCAAGAGGTGCGCCATGACTCCTGAAACCGAAGGCAAAGAAGAGAAGGGCCCGAGTGGATTGCCGTTTATCAATGATCCGGGGAATGAAGATCCCGGCTCGCTGATGGATGATGCGACGGTGCCGTTGAATGATGCGGATGAGGCGGATATGGAGTATGAGGAGGATGGGGATGAGCAGTGAATGACTATCGTTGAGTCAGATGTGGTGGGTCGACCATCAAAATAGGAGCCTGTGGGTAACAGGCTCTTGGTAAACACAGCTGAGTCTAATTTCATGCATCTAAAATGATTCCATCCATGCACGGTAGAACGCTTTTTGATCCTCTATGTTGTTTGTCAGGTTTGTGTCTTCGTAGTCAAAGATTCGAACGATGTCTCCTTCTCCTGAGGGTCTTCCTTCGTGGAGCTCGTAGGCAACGAGTCCACAGGACATTTGTGAACTCATGCTCGATGGATGAACATTAATTTTTGATCCTTTACACAAAAATATAATGTCAGGAAACTCCGATCGTAATACACCGAAACATCCATAAAGGTCATATGAAGTGTAGGTTTTCTTGTGGCCGTGTTTTGCCATAAATGTCAAAGTTTTATTCTTTCTGTCGCACTCGATAGTTGCGGTCTCAATGCCTTTGGGAGTAAGGATTTTTATTTCCATTCGGATCATTTATTTTTTCCTGTTTGGATTCAGCACAGAATAACCTTTGTAGCTACCGTCTTCGTTGACGGGCGTAGCTCCTACGATATCCCGGTTATTTATGCCTCCTGGTATAGCAATCTCAGCCTCCCCTCGATGAGGAGAGAGTGCTCCAAGTTCTCTATTTACATCCACGCCGCGAATGTTTTTCATTACATATATATAACCATCAGCGTACCCATAACCTGTCGCAAATTTCGTTGCGGC
>NZ_WBRZ01000304.1:0-6188 GCF_008923895.1 Pseudomonas sp. GXM4 | reverse complement strand
GTCCGCTTTGAGACGCAGAGCGTCTCGGGCTGCATTCCCACGCAGAGCGTGGGAACGATCAGAGATGCGCCACTTATTTCGCGGCCAAGCCATCCGCGCGGAACATCCCGCGAATCCCGCGCACGGCCTGGCGGATGCGATCCTGGTTTTCGATCAGGGCGAAGCGCACGTGGTCGTCGCCGTACTCGCCAAAACCCACGCCCGGCGAAACGCAGACCTTGGCCTCGGCCAGGAGTTTCTTGGCGAACTCCAGCGAACCCAGATGCGCATATGCCTCGGGAATCTTCGCCCAGACGTACATCGACGCTTTCGGGTTCTCGACCATCCAGCCCAGCTCATGCAGGCCCTTGACCAGCACGTTGCGCCGCTGGCGATACTGTTCGGCGATGTCGCGCACGCATTGCTGATCGCCTTCCAGCGCGGCAATCGCCGCCACTTGCAGCGGGGTGAAAGTGCCGTAGTCGTGGTAGCTCTTGATCCGCGCCAGGGCGCTGACCAGTTCCGGGTTGCCGACCATGAACCCGATGCGCCAGCCGGCCATGTTGTAGCTCTTGGACAGGGTGAAAAACTCCACCGCAATGTCCTTGGCCCCGGGCACCTGCATGATCGACGGGGCTTTCCAGCCGTCGTAGACGATGTCGGCATAAGCCAGGTCGTGGATGACCAACACGTCGTACTGCTTGGCCAGGGCGATCACCCGTTCGAAGAAATCCAGTTCCACACACTGTGCAGTCGGGTTCGACGGGAAGCCGAGGATCATCATTTTTGGCTTGGGGATCGAACCGCGAATGGCGCGCTCCAGCTCATCGAAGAAATCCACCCCCGGCACCAGCGGCACCGAACGCACCTGAGCGCCGGCAATCACTGCGCCGTAAATGTGGATCGGATAGCTCGGGTTCGGCACCAGCACGGTGTCGCCCTGGTCCAGGGTGGCCAGCATCAAATGCGCCAGGCCTTCCTTGGAACCGATGGTGACAATGGCTTCGCTTTCCGGGTCGATATCGACTTCGTAGCGCTGCTTGTACCAGTTGGAAATCGCCCGGCGCAGGCGCGGAATGCCTTTGGACGTCGAGTAACCGTGGGTGTCCTCGCGTTGGGCGACCTGCACCAGTTTTTCGACAATGTGCGGCGGCGTGGCGCCGTCGGGATTGCCCATGCTCAGGTCGATGATGTCTTCACCACGGCGGCGAGCGGCCATTTTCAGCTCGGCGGTGATGTTGAACACGTAAGGGGGGAGTCGATCTATGCGCGCAAAGCGGCGCGGCGAACCTTGTTCGGCCATTGTTGCCTCGGATAACGTAAGCGCCCGGAACCGTCCGAGCGACGCTGGTCACTGCGGTGACCTGTGGCGGAAGATAAGGGCAGTGATGGCATACTGTCCAGCGCGCTTGTAAACATTTTTTTCAAGGAAAATCGGTCAATGGAATTCACCAGCGGCTTCTTGCTGAGCCTTTCGCTGTGCCTGGATATCGGCGTAGCCAACATCGCAATGATCACCCTGGCCATGCAGCGCGGCTACTTTCAGGGCTTCGCCCTGGGCCTGGGCACCTGCGTCGGTGACCTGATCTATGCGGTGCTGGCCTTGGCCGGCATGACCGTCCTGCTGCAGTACGAAACCGTGCGCTGGGTTCTGTGGATTGGCGGTTCGGCGCTGCTGATCTACTTCGCGGCGAAGATGACTTATTCGGCAATCCACCACGAAGCGCTGCTGGCGGAAACCGCGGAAGTGGGGCAGAACTCCCATCGCAAGGAATTCTTTCGCGGCATCTTCCTCGCCATGTCGTCGCCGAGTGCGATTCTCTGGTTTGCTGCGGTCGGCGGTACGTTGATCGCCCGATCCGGTGGCGGTGGTCCGTTGAGTTCGGCGCTGTTTTTGGGCGGCTTTCTCTGCGCCGGGCTGCTGTGGTCGGCCGGTCTGTGCTTCGCCGCAAGCCACGGCGGCAAGCTGCTGGGCGACAAGCTGCTGCGCTACTCCTATCTGGCATCGGCGGCGATCTTCTGCTATTTCGCGGTGTACGTGATCGTTTCCGGCTACAACGAGTTTGTCGGCTCGGGCGCCGTCGAGCAGTTGCATTCGCTGTAAACGTGCGAAACGGGTCGGGCTTTCTATACTCCCAGCCGAATCCACTTTTCCGTTCTGAGGAGTCGCGTCATGGATGAACAACAACGCGTCGAGATAGCCGAGCCTCGCTTCGAACACGGGCAATTTCTGCTGATTGCCGGTTTCGGCGGGCGATTCACTCAGGAGACCACCGAAGATATTCCCGCGTTGTGGGAAAAACTGATCCCGCACTTGGGAAAAATCCCCGCGCAGGTCAATGAAGTGACCTACGGCGTTTGCTGCAATGCGGATGGCGAGGGCGGTTTCGAATACATCGCCGGGGTGCAGATCGACAAGCTCGACGACCTGCCGGAAAAGTACCGCTGGGTTGAAATACAGCCGCAGAAATATGCCGTGTTCGAGCACAAGGGGTCACTGGCGCAACTCCCTGACACCTTCCAGTACATCTGGAACACCTGGCTGCCGCAGTCCGGTTACGAAGCGGCGGACGCCCCGGAATTCGAGCGCTACAGCGAGGATTACAACCCGAAACTCAATACCGGCACGCTGGAGATCTGGCTGCCGATCAAGGCCTGAGCGGCGTAACAATCGAGGCGGAGCATGTCCGCCCCGGTGGTTGTGCTTTATGCTGGCGGGCCTTGTTTCCACAGATTTTTGAGCTGCCATGAACACCGTAATCCGCAACGTCAGCGCCGCCGACCTCGACCGCTGCTACGCCATCGAAACCGTCGCCTATGAAGGCGACGAAGCCGCCACCCGCGAAAAGATCGCCACGCGCATCGCCACTTGGCCGGACGGTTTCATCGTCGCCGAGGTGGACGGTGTGGTCGCCGGTTTCATCAATTCCGGCGCGGCGTTCGACGTGCAAATGTCCGACGAGGCCTTCAAGGAGCTGATCGGCCACGACCCGAAAGGGCCGAACGTGGTGATCATGTCGGTGGTGGTGCATCCGGATTACCAAGGGCAGGGCCTGGCCAAGCGCCTGCTCGGCGAATTCATCGAACGCATGCGCGCCATGGACAAAGCGACAATTCACCTGATGTGCAAAGAGCAACACATTGCGTTGTACGCCGGATTTGGCTTTGCTTACATCAAACCGTCGGAGTCCGACCACGGCGGCATGGCGTGGCACGAGATGATCCTGACCCTCTGAAGCCAACACCTATCGAAACTGCCTGATCGTTCCCACGCTCCGCGTGGTAATGCAGCCGGGGACGCTCCGCGTCCCAAAACCGTGACGCAGAGCGTCACAAAGAGGCGTTTCCACGCGGAGCGTGGGAACGATCAGGGGATACTCAGAAGAACAGCCCCATCCGCCGCTCGTACCCAATCCGGCCCTTGTACGCTTCGCCGCTGTCGACATAGCCATGCCTGGCATACAGCGCAATCGCCGCCTCGTTATCAGCGTCCACCGACAATTCCAGCCCCTTGATCTCCGGCCAGGCCTGGCGGGCGACAGCGGGCAGCGCTTGCAGGCAAGCCTTGCCGTAGCCCTTGCCTTGCGCGCGCCGATCGACCTGCAGCGCATGCAACGTGGCGCTGTGTTCGTCGGCCCAGTCGGGCAATACCGGCGGGCGCTTGAGCAGCAGAAACGCCACCGGTACGTCGTCCGCCAGCAGGGCAAAACCCTTTACGCCGGGGCCGGGCTTCGACAGCAGGGTGTGCAAGGCACCGTGGATGTCGCCGGAGAATTTGATCTGCTCGGGGTGGATTTCGATGGCCTCGACTTGCTGACGCTGCAAAGGGCTGAGGCTGTCGTAAGGCACGAGTTGGGCTGACACGGGAATTTCCTTTTTCCTACAAAGAGTGAGCCTCGGATTCTAGCGAGATTGTCGTCGGCGAAATTTTTTTGTTTGCCCTGTCGATCCGCGCATTGGGCAAACGACTAAGGGTGTCTTCACAACAAAAACCACGGAGAACACCATGAGCGCACAAAGCGAAATCCAGAACCTGATCAACACCTATCGCGAAGCGGTAATGGCCAAGGACGTCGAAAAAGTCATGGCCCTGTACGCCGACGACATCGTCTCGTTCGATGCGATCAAGGCCCTGCAATTCAAAGGCAAAGCGGCCTACCGCGCGCACTGGGTCGAGTGCATGGAAATGTGCCCCGGCCCGCACATCTTCGAGTTCCACGAAATCGCCATCGAAAGCGCCGACAACATTGCCTTCGCCCATTGGGTGGCCAATTGCGGCGGCACCAACGACAAGGGCGAAACCCAGAGTTGCTGGATGCGTGTCACCGCCTGTTACCGGCAAATCGGCGGGGCGTGGAAGATTGCCCATGAACACTGGTCGGCACCGTTCGATCCGATGAGCGGCGCGACGCTGTTCGATGTAACCCCCTGATCTTCAGCCATAGTTGATCCGTTCGAATCAGGAGATCGCCATGAAATACCTATGCCTGGTCTACAGCGATGAACGCTTGCTGCACACCTCGCCCGACAGCCCGGAGGACGCCGAATGCTGGGCCTACGCCGAGTCGGTGCAGGGCAGCGGGCGGATGATCGCCGCCGAAGCGCTGGAATCGGTAGAGACCGCCACCACGGTACGCATGCGCAACGGCAAGTTGTCGATCACCGACGGGCCTTTCGCTGAAACCAAGGAGCAACTGGCCGGTTTTTACCTGATTGATGCCAAGGATCTCAACGAAGCGATTCAGGTCGCCGGCAACATTCCGGCAGCGCGGGTCGGCAGCGTTGAGGTACGCCCGGTGCGGCAGTTGAATGTCTGACGTCCGGGCGCGGGTCGAGCAGGTCTACCGCGAGGATTCGCGGCGGATTCTGGCCACGCTGATCCGCCTGCTCGGTGATTTCGACCTCGCCGAAGAAGCCTTGCACGAGGCGTTCTTCGTCGCGGTCGAGCGCTGGCAACGCGACGGCGTGCCAGACAACCCGCGTACCTGGCTGGTCTCCACCGGACGTTTCAAAGCCATCGATGTGCTGCGCCGGCGCGCACGGTTCAAGGCGTCGCAACCGTTGCTGCTGGCGCAACTTGATGAGCTGGAACAGGCTGACTGGAGTGGCGAAGACGTGGAAGACGATCGCTTGCGGCTGATCTTCACCTGCTGCCACCCGGCACTGGCGGCAGATGCGCAAGTGCCGCTGACCTTGCGCGAAGTCTGCGACCTCACCACCGAGGAAATCGCCCGCGCTTTTCTCTCGGCGCCGGCGGCGATTGCCCAGCGCATCGTGCGCGCCAAAGCCAAGATCCGCGACGCGAAAATCCCCTATCAAGTACCCACGCTGAACGAATTGCCCGAGCGCCTCGACAGCGTATTGCGGGTGATTTATCTGGTGTTCAACGAAGGCTATTCGGCCTCGGTCGGTGCCGAGCTGACCCGCGAGGATCTGACGCGCGAAGCGATTCGGCTGGGGCGCTTGTTGATGGAGTTGCTGCCTGAGCCGGAAGTCATGGGTCTGCTGGCGCTGATGCTGCTGCATGAATCACGCCGGCCGGCACGAACCTCGCCGAGCGGTGAACTGGTGTTGCTCGACGATCAGGATCGCTCGTTGTGGGATGCCCGGTTGATGGCCGAAGGCTGCGCGCTGGTCGAGCACGCGCTGAGCACGCGACGCTTCGGGCCGTATTGCCTGCAAGCGGCGATTGCAGCGGTGCATGCGGAAGCGCCGTCGGCGGCGGAAACGGACTGGGAGCAGATTGTCGGTCTGTATGACGTGCTGCTGCGCGCGGTGCCGTCGCCGGTGATCGAGCTGAACCGCGCGGTGGCGGTGGCCAAACGGGATGGAGCGTTGGCCGGGTTGTTGTTGGTAGAAGGGATTTTGGCGGGTGGGGAGTTGCAGGATTACCACTTGGCGCATTCGGCGCGGGCGGAGTTTTGCCGGCAGTTGGGCCGGGTGGAGCAGGCGCGGGCGGCGTATCAGCGGGCGCTGGAGCTGACGCGGCAGGAGCCGGAGCGGCGGTTTATTCGAGCACGTATCATGGCGCTCGAAATGCTCTGACCTTGGCGCTCTGCCTAGTGTGGGCAGCCTGTGGATTGCCCTCACCCTAACCCTCTCCCAAAGGGAGAGGGGACTGATTGGGGGATATTGGAGGGATTCACCGACTTGAACGAATTGTCTTGAATCCATAATCGATAAGGTTTTTCAGGTCGATGTAACACGCC
>NZ_WBRZ01000303.1:0-6211 GCF_008923895.1 Pseudomonas sp. GXM4 | reverse complement strand
CTATATTATAAGCCGCAGACACCAAGACTTTGCCGTCCTTTTGCAGCACCACCTGCCTAGCGTTACTGTTAGCGTGGATAATATTTGCAGGATTTAATAATACGCGGCCACCACCAAATTCCGTATTGGTTGAGCCGTCCGCATTCAGGCTTAACACAGCAGCTTGAGATGAAAGATCGTTGTACATGATGGCCGTACCCAGGTAAATCAGACCATTCTGCTGATTGATAGCCGCAGGGCATGCATTCGGACTTTCCTGTAGGGAGTTGCCGTTATCATGCGAATCAGAAAGCGGCATGATCCCAACAACTTCACGTTCATCCTCGGGCAGCCTTACATCGTTTCTATCAATATAACGAACACCTTCGGTACCAAACCCTGGAACGAAGTTGCCCTCGGCGTCTTGTCGCACTACGAACAAAAGCTGCTCATTTACGTCAGGATTATATGCCGTGCCAAAAATGAGCCATCCATCTTCGCCAACCAAGCTCACACTATTGACATTAACAAAATGCCTTTCCGTTAGGGAATATTTTCTATATCCCTCTCTACCGAAGCCGGCATCCAGCGTTCCGTTTTCATTTATTCGCGCTACAGAAAAACTGTTATCTCCATTAGAGATAACTGCAACCATCTTTTTATTGAGCAAAATGGCCGTTGCACTAAGCCCAAACCAATCAATATCACTCTTTACCCAGCGAACCACTCCGTCCTCACCAAATTCTGGATCAAACCTTCCTTCAGCATATCGCTTCTCTAAATTATTCATGATTGCTCTCATTCAATAAATTTCACACTTACGGAATGGGCAATTGAACACAACCGAGCAAAATGGGCACCTGTAAAACCTGACAGTTACCTGCATCTCATGACATCGGCTAGCATCGTAGGTTTTAGCTTTAGGCCATCCACCACTCTTCGATTGATCCGATCCACGCATCAATCCATGCCAACAATGCAATTAACAGATTGTTACATCTGCGCCACCATCCATCTCAATAAAAACCGTGCGCCGCTTCTCCGTAGCGCACGTCATAAAAGCGGTGGAGTACTTTTCTATGACAGCCTCAATCCCAACCAACGGCTCGCGGGCCGGTGCCATCTTCCGGGTGACCTCGGGCAACTTCCTCGAACAGTTCGACTTCTTTCTGTTCGGCTTCTACGCCACGCAGATCGCAGCAGTCTTCTTCCCGGCGAGCAGCGAGTTCGCCTCGCTGATGATGACTTTCGCAGTATTCGGCGCAGGCTTCCTGATGCGGCCGCTGGGCGCCATCGTGCTCGGCGCATACATCGATGACGTCGGCCGGCGCAAAGGTCTGATCGTCACCCTGTCGATCATGGCCAGCGGCACGATATTGATTGTGCTGGTGCCCGGATACGAAACCATTGGCCTGTTCGCCCCGGCACTGGTGCTGATCGGGCGACTGCTGCAAGGCTTCTCCGCCGGCGCCGAACTCGGTGGTGTTTCGGTGTATTTGTCCGAGATCGCCACGCCGGGCCGCAAAGGCTTTTTCACCGCTTGGCAGTCGGCCAGTCAGCAAGTGGCGATCATCGTTGCTGCCGCGCTGGGCTACGGTCTGAACCAGTGGATGGAGCCGCAAGCCGTGGCCGCCTGGGGCTGGCGCATTCCGTTTTTCGTCGGTTGCATGATCGTCCCGTTCATCTTCTTCCTGCGTCGTAATCTGGCGGAAACCGAAGAGTTCGCCGCACGCAAACACCGTCCAAGCATGCGCGAAGTGTTCCGCACTCTTGGCCAGAACTGGGGCGTGGTGCTCGGCGGGATGTTGATGGTCGCGTTGACCACTACCGCGTTCTACCTGATCACCGTGTACGCGCCGACCTTCGGTAAGACCGTGCTGCACCTGAGCACATCCGACGCGTTGCTGGTAACGCTGCTGGTGGGCGTGTCGAACTTCTTCTGGCTGCCGATTGGTGGTGCGTTGTCCGACCGGATCGGCCGTCGCCCAGTGCTGATCGGCATGGCCTTGCTGGCACTGGCCACGACTTATCCAGCGCTGTCGTTCCTGGTGCAGGCGCCGAGCTTCACCAACATGCTGCTGTCGCTGCTGTGGTTGTCCTTCATTTACGGCTTGTACAACGGCGCGATGATTCCGGCGCTGACCGAAATCATGCCGGTTGAAGTGCGCGTCGCCGGTTTCTCGCTGGCCTACAGCCTGGCCACGGCGATCTTCGGCGGTTTCACCCCGGCGATGTCGACTTTCCTGATCCAGTACACCGGCGACAAAGCCGCGCCAGGTTACTGGATGAGCATCGGTGCCCTCTGCGCCCTGTGCGCCACGCTTTATCTGTACCGCCGTGCCGGTGGTCGTCTGCAACCTGTCGCGGCCTGAGGAATACTTGCCATGAAAAAACTCTTTACTGTCACCGCCCTGCTCGCCGGTCTCGCGTTCAACTTCGCGGCCCAGGCCGAAGAACTCAGCGTGATGACCTCCGGTGGCTTCACTGCCGCCTACAAGATCCTCGGGCCGAAATTCGCTGCCGCAACGGGCAACACGCTCACCACCAGCCTCGGCCCGTCGATGGGCAAGGCGCCGGAAGCGATTCCCAATCGTCTGGCGCGCGGCGAGCACGCCGACGTGGTGATCATGGTCGGTTACGCCCTCGAGGAGCTGATCAAACAAGGCAAGGTCGACCCGGCTTCCCGCGTCGAACTGGCGGATTCGCGGATCGGCATGGTGGTGCGTGAAGGCGCGGCGAAACCGGACATCAGCAGCGTCGACGGCCTGAAGAAAACCCTGCTTGATGCGCAGTCGGTGGCCTACTCCGACAGCGCCAGCGGCGTGTACATCGAGCAGCAGCTGTTCAAGAAACTCGGCATCGAAGATCAGTTGAAACCGAAAGCCAAGATGATCGCCAGGATCCCGGTCGGCTCGGTGGTTGCCACTGGCGACTATCAGTTGGGCTTCCAGCAGGTCAGCGAATTGCTGCCGGTGCCGGGCGTGAGCTTCGTCGCGAAGATTCCGGAATCGGTACAGTCGGTGACGCGTTTTGCCGCTGGCATTCCGGTCAAGGCCGAGCATCCAGAAGAGGCCAAAGCCCTGCTCGCCTACCTCGCTGCACCGGCCGCTCAGGCTGACGTGCAGGCCACCGGGCTGGATTCGGTCAAGCGTTGATCGTTGGCGGCTGGACGCGCATTTCCACGACCAGCCGCTCCAGTTCCAGAGCCGCCGGGGTCAACGTGCGATCCCGGCGCTTGATGATGCCGACACTGCGCATCACCTGCGGCTCAATCAGTGGCACCCGCGTCAGGATCGGATGATCCGGCCCGGGCATCGCCATCAATGGCACCGCCGCCACGCCCAGCCCCGCCTCCACCAAGCCGATCATCGTCGTCACATGCCGCGTCTCGCAGATGCTTTGACGCTGCGGCACTACCCCGCCCAAGGCCTGATCGAGCAGAAAGCGATTGCCCGAAGTCTTGTCCAGCGCAATGTAATCCTGCTGATAGAACTCGTCCCAGCTGACGCTGCTGCGCCCAGCCAGCGGATGATCGCGACGACAGGCGACAACGTAGCACTCCTGCACAAGCGGTTCGAACTCGACTTTGGCATCCTGCGTGCCGAGAAAACTCAAGCCGAAATCCGCCTCGCCATTGACCACCGCACTCAACACATCGTGAGCGCTGGAATCAAGGACTTTGACCTTGATCCGCGGAAACTGCTGGTGATAACTCGCGACCACGCGGGGCATGAAGTAGTACGCCGCCGACGGCACGCAGGCGACGGTGACATGGCCCAAGCGCGTCGAGGCGACTTCGCTGATGCCAAGCAAGGCAATGTCGAGATCATCCAGCAAGCGCTCGACGCTGGGCATGAAGCCGCGCCCGGCCTGGGTCAGGCTGACCTTGCGCGTGGTGCGCTCGAACAGTTTCACGCCGAGGGCGTCTTCGAGCTTTTCGATGCGCCGACTCAGCGCCGGTTGTGACAGGCGCACGGTGTCGGCAGCCTTGCGAAAACTGCCCTGCTCGACCACCGCGCGAAAGGCTTGCAGGTCGTTGAGGTCGAAGTTGATGGCCATGGCGTTTCCGGAAATTGATGCGCAGGGGTTATAAATGTAACCAGTTGATGCAAATTATTACAGCGACACCGGAAATCCCCTGTAGGAGCTGCCGCAGGCTGCGATCTTTTGATCTTGATTCTCTGAAGGTAAAAGCAAGATCAAAAGATCGCAGCCTCGTTGCACTCGTCAGCTCCTACAAGGATCGTTGGTGGATCTCGAATTGGTTGAACCCTTATCCTTGTCACCCTCGCCGTACCCGTAGTCAGGAGTCGTTCCAATGCCCCATGAAGGCAATCTGTTGCAAGCCGCTGTCGTGTTTCTGTTCGCGGCCGTGCTCACCGTGCCTTTGGCCAAACGTCTGCAACTGGGCGCAGTGCTCGGTTATCTGTTTGCCGGGGTAATCATCGGCCCGTCGGTGCTCGGCCTGATCGGCAACCCGCAAAGCGTTGCGCATATTTCCGAGCTGGGCGTGGTGTTGCTGCTGTTCATCATCGGCCTGGAGCTGTCGCCGCGACGCTTGTGGGTAATGCGCAAATCGGTGTTCGGCGTCGGTCTGGCGCAGGTGCTGTTGACCGCATCGGTGATCGGCGTGCTGGCGCTGTCGGTGTTCGGCCAGCCGCTGAACAGCGCCATTGTGCTGGGCCTCGGTCTGGCGCTCTCCTCCACGGCGTTCGGCCTGCAAAGCCTTGCCGAACGCAAGGAACTGACCAGTCCCCACGGGCGGCTGGCGTTTGCGATTCTGCTGTTCCAGGACATCGCGGCGATTCCATTGATCGCCCTGGTGCCGATGCTCGCCGGCGTCGATCACCACACCAGCACCGCCGACGATATTCGTCACAGCTTGCAGGTGCTCGGCGGCATTGCCGTGGTGGTGATCGGCGGGCGGTATCTGCTGCGTCCGGTGTTTCGCGTGGTGGCGAAAACCGGGCTGCCGGAAGTGTCCACCGCCACCGCGTTGCTGGTGGTGATCGGCACGGCGTGGCTGATGGATCTGGTCGGCGTGTCGATGGCGTTGGGCGCGTTTCTCGCCGGTCT
This sequence comes from Pseudomonas sp. GXM4, assembly GCF_008923895.1. Classification (NCBI taxonomy): domain Bacteria; kingdom Pseudomonadati; phylum Pseudomonadota; class Gammaproteobacteria; order Pseudomonadales; family Pseudomonadaceae; genus Pseudomonas; species Pseudomonas sp. GXM4. The sequence continues at coordinate 1,156 of NZ_WBRZ01000303.1, read as the reverse complement.
GCTGCTGGCGGATTCGGAATACCGGCATGAGCTGGAAGCGCAGATCGAACCGTTCAAGGGCCTGCTGCTCGGGCTGTTTTTCATCAGCGTCGGCATGGGCGCCAATCTCAGCCTGTTGTTGAGCGCGCCGATCACTGTATTGGGCCTGACTCTGCTGCTGATCGGTCTGAAATTGCCGCTGCTGTTCGTCGTCGGACGTCTGGCAGGAGGATTGAACAAAATCAGCGCAATTCGCCTCGGCATCGTCCTCGCTGCCGGCGGTGAGTTTGCCTTCGTGGTGTTCAAGATCGGTCGCGATCAGGGCCTGTTCGAGCCACGGCTGTACGACTTGCTGGTGCTGACCATCACCCTGTCGATGGCGCTGACGCCGTTGCTGCTGTTGGTCTGCGCACGGCTGGTCAGCCCGAAAGTGCAGCCGGTGGAAGTGCCGGAGAAATTCCGCGAAATCGACACCGAAGCGCCACGCGTAGTGATTGCCGGCATGGGCCGGATGGGCCAGATCGTGGCGCGGATTCTGCGCGCGCAGAACATCAAGTTCGTTGCGCTGGACACCTCGGTGGAAACCATCGAACTGTCGCGCAGCTTCGGCGGTGTGCCAGTGTTCTACGGCGACCCGATGCGCCCGGAAATTTTGCACGCGGCCAAGGTCGGCGAAGCGGAGTATTTCGTGATTGCCACGGACGATCCAGAGACCAACATCAAGACTGCCGAAGTGGTACACAAGCTCTATCCGCACATGAAAATCATCGCCCGCGCGCGTAACCGTCAGCACGTGCATCGCCTGGTGGATGTCGGCGCGGAAGCGATTCGTGAAACCTATTATTCGAGCCTGGAAATGAGCCGGCGCACGCTGGTCGGCCTCGGTCTGACCCAAGCCCAGGCCGATGCGCGGATCAAGCGTTTCAAGCATCACGACGAACAGGTGCTGGAGGCGCAACACGCCGTCTACGACGACGCCGCCAAAGTCCTGCAGACCGCCCAGGAAGCCCGGGCGGAACTGGCCAAACTGTTTGAATCGGATCAACTCGAAGAGGAAGCGCGCAAATCCTGATGCATGCGAATTCCCTGTAGCTGCCGAAGACTGCGATCTTTTGATTTGATTGTTCCCACGCTCCGCGTGGTAACACAGCCCGGGACGCTCCGCGTTCCACTTCCC
>NZ_WBRZ01000302.1:0-6251 GCF_008923895.1 Pseudomonas sp. GXM4 | reverse complement strand
TGATCTGGTTTTTAAAAAGCAAAATCAAAAGATCGCAGCCTTCGGCAGCTCCTACATTGGGTAGTGATTAACTCGGCATCATTCGGCACACTGGCGGTCTGACTTTTTACCTCCAACCTGACTGAGAGGAACGCTCATGGTTCTGCGCTCGGAAATTCTGGTGAACAAAAACGTGCTTCCAACCAAAGAACAAGCCCTGCCCGGCCGCGAAACCGCGATGACCCTGCCGGAAAAACACTTCGTCTTCGAAGACACCCCGCTGCTCGGTCCATTCTTTCAGGACGTCGACTTTGCGATTTTCGGTCTGGGTTGCTTCTGGGGCGCGGAACGACGTTTCTGGCAGCGCGAAGGTGTGGTCAGCACCGTGGTCGGTTACGCCGGCGGCTTCACGCCGAATCCGACGTACGAAGAAGTCTGCTCGGGCCTGACCGGCCACGCCGAAGTGGTATTGGTGGTGTATGACAAGGCCCAAGTCAACTATGAAGAGCTGCTGGCGATGTTCTGGGAACTGCACAACCCGACTCAGGGCATGCGTCAGGGCAACGACATCGGCACTCAGTACCGCTCGGTGATCTACGCGACCTCGCCTGAGCATCTGGACGCGGCGCTGAAGAGCAAGGCTGTGTATCAGGCGGAACTGTCGAAGGCGGGTCTGGGCGAAATCAGCACCGAGATCGAACAGGCGCCGACCGTGTACTTCGCCGAGACGTATCACCAGCAATATCTGGCGAAGAACCCTGAGGGTTATTGCGGGATTGGCGGCACCGGCGTGTGCATGCCTGCGAGCCTGGCGGGCAACTAGCCCGACTGATCGTTCCCACGCTCTGCGTGGGAATGCAGCCCGGGACGCTCCGCGTCCTGACAGCGGACGCAGAGCGTCCATTGAGGCATTCCCACGCGGAGCGTGGGAACGATCGCTCGGCGATCAGCTCTCGGCAATCAGCCAATCCATCTGCCAGCCACCCTGAGTCTGCCCCAGCTTCTTCGACAACCACGGCAGCAGCTCACGCAATTCTTCCTCCAGCCCCCACGGCGGATTGGCGATCGCCAGCCCGGAACCGTTCAGGCTGTTCGGCGTGTCCAGTGGATGCACCAGCAGCTCCACACGCAGCAACTTCGGCGCACCGGTACCTGCCAGGTCCTGATAGAAACGCCGCAGTGCACGCTGATCCTTCACCGGATACCAGATCGCTGCCACGGTCTGGCGCATGCGGCCGATGGCTTCTTTCATCGACGCCGCGCAACGCTGCATCTCGTCCAGTTGCTCGAACGGCGGATCGATCAGCATCACCGCGCGCTTCTCCTGCACCGGCAACATCGCCCGCGCCACGTGCCAGCCCTCGCCCAGATGCACTTTTACCCGACGATCGCCGGCCATGTTGTCCTTGAGCAACACGCCATCTTCGGGATGCTTCTCGTTGAGCGTCACCCGATCCTGCGGCCGCGTCAGGCGCCGCGCCAGCTCCGGCGAACCCGGGTAGTAGCGCAACTGGCCATCCGGGTTCATCTCGTGCAGCACCTTCATGTAATCAGCGGTCAGCGCCGGCAGGTCCGGCTGATCCCACAACCGCGCAATGCCCTCCAGGTACTCGCCGGTGCGATTGGCCTGATCGCCGTGCAAGTCATACAGACCAATGCCGGCGTGCGTGTCGAGATAGGCAAACGGCTGCTCCTTGCGCGACATCAGAGCGATGAGGCGGGTCAAGGTCAGGTGTTTGAACACATCGGCGTGATTGCCGGCATGGAAGGCGTGACGATAATTCATGGCTGCTCCTGCGAGGGCCGCAAAGTTTACCTTTTACCGGGCGGCAAGTCAGGGGCTGGCGGCTGAGCGGACAAAAGCCTGCCCCTCACCCTAACCCTCTCCCGGAGGGAGAGGGGACTGACGGTGGTGATCTTGCGAGTTACATCGACCTGAGTGATCGACTTGATCTCAGGCTTGGCCAAGCGTAGATAAGCGCCCAAGTCGCAAGTCGTCACACGACCAGTCCCCAGAAAGAACACCACCATCCAGGCTTGGCCAAGCGAAGTTCACCCCTGAAGTCGCAGGTCGGGATACATCACCCAGACAACTCGGTCAGTCCCCTCTCCCTCTGGGAGAGGGCTAGGGTGAGGGGCTTTGCTTTTATGGCGTTAAACTGGCTAACCATCAACGACAGGAAGTCAAAAATTCATGCGATATCTGATCATCTGTTTACTCGGCCTTCTTAGTCCATACCTCGCCCTTGCCGACGAAACCCACATTGAACAGGCACGCCAGACACTAAAGAACTACGGGCTGAGCCACTGCATCCTGAAGCCATTCAACGAACGCTCAGCGCTGGAAAAAGACATTGCACTGTCCGCCAATGCCTATTCGTTCATGGGCAAAGGCATGCATACCATCCTGCAAAATGAAGACACGCTGCAAGTGCTGCACGATCCCTATAAAGAAACACTGAGCTACATATCGGCGGCTTACCAGCAGACACCTTCACGCAGCAAACACTCAAATGAAAAAGTGGTGTTCCTTGCGTGCCTGAAGATCTACAACTCCGAAGCGTTCAACCGCTTTATCAAAACCCAAGATGCCTACATCTCTGACTGACCCCCCGATTTCAATCAATCAAAAGATCGCAGCCTTCGGCGGCTCCTACATGGGATAGGCGCTCACTCTGCCGAAGGCTGCGGCCTTTCGATCTTCAGGCGGGCAAGCTGCGCAAGCGCTTGCCGATGACATCCAGCACATCACAGCCATCACGCAATGGGATGGCGCACAGCAGGGCGAAGTCGCTGAGGATCACGGAGTCGCATTCGATCGAGCCGCGCATGCACATGTTTTCCAAGACCTGGACCACGGCGCGGATGCGGTGGTTGGCAGCGTCCATGAGGATGTCGAGGGGCACGTGAGTGTCGACGAACAGGCTGGGCATGTCGCTGCAATTGCCGGTGAGGGCCATGAAGCGGTTGTCGGGGTGAGGCGTGATTTTTTCGTAGGGTGAATCAGTATGCATATTGGTCATTTTCCGGGCCCCATGATTGATAAAGGTGAGCCGCCATCACACCTTCCTACGGGTTAGGGTGGCAGCTGTGCGCAGGAGTAGGAACCGAGCAATCATGGACCTCGGCCACGCCGAAGCGTGCCCCACGCACAGCCGCCGCGAACGATCTTACGGACTTGAACCAAGTGCCGCAAAAAGCCAACGAACTGTAACGTCATGAATGCGGGGATCCTTCACCCTGCCACCGCTCTCGCAGTGACAACGAAAAGACTATCCCTGCAACTCACCACGCACCAGTTCATGAAAGCCACCGCGATTCGAAGGAAACGTCCGAAGCGTTTGCCCCGAAATTTCACTCTGCCTCTGCCAGCAAAAACTCCAGAAGCGCCGATCGTGACGAATCTTCCGACATCGATAATTTGAAAAACTGCCCGACCTTGCAGCGCAAAACAGCCTCGGGAAACGCCTCGAACACGGCCGGTTGCTCCTCGCTCAGCCATTGCAAAGCATTGGCGATGCGTACGCTTGCATCAGTCTGCGCCAACAGCGATTGCGGCACGCTCCACCACGGAAAGACCCGCCCCGAAACCAGCGCACGGCCCCCGATTTCAATGGCCTGGCCATTGATCAAGGCTCGTGAAACGACTGGCAGCCATTGCGCGGGAATGACCTCGTCAGAGTGCAAAAGAGGCAGCAGAAACCGACCATCCCAAAAGCGGAAAAACACCGCTTTACCGTCCGGCATCAGCACTTGAGTCAGGCTGCGGAAATGTTCGACCAGCACTTCCAAATCTGCCGAAGACACCGCCAACCATCCCCAATCCCGGGATTCTGTTTCCGCCACCCAACGTAAAAACTCACTGTCTGCAGCGACAATTCCCACATAGGGCATCACCGCGTCCCACTCGGCATAAATGGTCTCGGCCCAGACTGGATTCGCTGTGCCCTGCCAAGCTTTGAATGCATTGGCGTCGCTGGCGCGGCTGAAAATGGCGAACAGTTGTTCCGACGCATGCAGCGGCTGCCGTGCCAGCCATTGTTCGGGCGTCATTTGTTCAGGCTGCACAGACACCGTCCTTGCACCGCTCACACTCTTCGCAGAAAGGCGCATCACCTTTGAGACTCATGATCTGTGCCGCGATGAGAACCGCCGCCGGCGCAGCGGCCAGTTTCTCCGGCAAGCCCGGCACCACCGGTGCCGCACTCGTTGCCGCCATTGGCGAGCCACCCACAACAATCGGCACGCTGCTGAAAATTCCGCCGGGGCCGATGTTGATCCACTGTCCGCCGGCCTGAATCGTCGCGCTCGCGCCGCCATCAATGACCACTTGCTGGCCTGCGCTGATATGGATCTGCGCCGAGGCGCTGGTGGCCTGGCTGTTTACCCGAACCTGTCGGTCGCCGAGCACGGACAAATGATCATCCTGCCTGACTTCGGTCTGGCGCTGGCCGTGGGTGATGCGCTGTTCGTCGGCCTTGAGTTCATGGCGGGCAGTCCCTGTGACCACCACACTGCGCTGATTATCAACCTGCAACTGCTGGTCATTGAGCACATGCTGGGTCCAGTTGCGCTGGGCACGCAGGTAGATTTCCTCGGCGCCTTTTTTATCCTCGATGCGCAGTTCGTTATAACCGCCACCGCCTGGGCTGCTCTGGCTGCGGAACACGCTTCGGGTCTTGTCTGCCGGCAGATCCAGCGGCACCGGGGTCGCCGCATTCGGCAGACACCCCATGACCAGCGGCTTGTCGGCATCGCCATCAATGAAGCCGACCAGCACTTCCATGCCGACTCGCGGAATCAACACGCTGCCGTAGTGATCGTGAGCCCAACCGGTCGCGACGCGCAGCCAGCAACTGGAGTGCTCGTTGAGTTCGCCATCACGATCCCAGGCCAGTTGCACTTTGACCCGGCCATATTCATCGCAATGGATTTCCAGGTCTTTCGGGCCGGTGACCACGGCAGGTTGGTAGCCCGACATGCGCGGTTTTTCCGGGCACAGCGCCGGACGAAAGACCACGTCCCACGGCGTGGCGACGAAAGTATTGCGGTAGCCCTGGAAGGATTCGCCATCGCTGGTCACCGATTCCTCAAGCACCTGCGGCTGACGGCCGCGATGCTCGACACAGGTGAGCAACCACAGATCATTCCAGTCGCTGCGCGGATGCTCGGTGAGTTGCAGAAAATGCCCGCAGACCAATGAAGACTCGTCGCTGCTGCCCTCGGCCTGACGGTAATCGGCAACGTGCCGTTCCAGCGCGCGGCGCGTCAGGTGTCTGCCGGTTTCGCGATCGTTGAATTGGCCCGGAAAGAGGTAGTCCTCCAGCACTGGACGCTGCTCGCCGTCACTGCGACTTTCCAGAGACAGCCGTGGTTTTTCGAAGTTGTAGTCGCGCCGGGTAACGACGCTGGTGCGGGTTTCCACGCGCACGTTAAAACGTTGAATCGCCGGCGCGCCAGCCGACATGCCGCTGCCCGGCAAATACAGCGTTGGCGCGGGCAGCTTGGGGAATACAGTCTGGTCGTCGCCGAACACCAGCAAATGGCCTTCGGGGCTGTGTTGAAAGTGGTAATGAATGCCGACTTCGGCACACAGGCGCTGGATAAAGGCCAGATCGCTTTCGGCGTATTGCACGCAGTATTCGCGCTCCGGATATTCGCTGCCCAGGCGAAATTCAAAGGCATCGCGCAGGATCGAATGGTCCTTGAGGATCTGCGTGATGATCTGCGGCACGCTCTGATGCTGAAAAATACGCTGGTTGATGCGATGCCCCAGATACGTCAGACGCGGGACAAGGCTGAGGTGATAGCGTGTCAGACGTTTCCCGGAGTCGCCCTGCCCGACCTGATAGATCTGACCATGAATACCGCAACCCTGAGCATCGAAACTCAGAAACGCCTGACCATGCAGCAGGCTTTCCAGATCCAGGTCCGGCCGCTCGCTGACCAGTTCCAGCTCGAAGCGAAAGGGTTGGCTGATGGCTTCCCTGCCCGTGAACTCAAGGACTTTGAGGTCATGCCGGGCGCCTTCGAGTGTCAACGTGAAACGCGGTTGATTGGCAGGCGCGAACATCCGATGTCTCTCTGCAGTGTGAGGGCGGGCGATTCTGCATGAGGGGCAAGGGGTGCTGAGCAGGTGACGGGAAATTCAGATTTGCCCTACGTGGTTTGCTGAAAGGACCTTTAGAAATTAGCACTTGGACTACAGACATTCCTTCAAGCCGGTCAGAGTCCCTGTGGGAGCTGGCTTGCCAGCGATGAGGTCGGCACAT
>NZ_WBRZ01000301.1:0-6262 GCF_008923895.1 Pseudomonas sp. GXM4 | reverse complement strand
GGGAACGATCATTGAAGGGAGCGAGAGCTAGAAATCCCGCTTGTAGAAAATATCCAGCGAACTCGCCACGCCGCTCGCCGCTTCGACGTAGACCTTCTTGCTCAGCTTGTAGCGCAAGGCGATGGTGCTGGCCGGTTCGAAGACGCCGACGCCGTAGCGCAGGCTGAGTTTTTCCGAGATGTTGCCGCTGGCGACGACGCTGGTGTCGTTGCCGCTGCCTTGGGTGTCGAGTTGGAAGTCCTGAATCCCCAGATCCTTGGCCAGACCACTGGTGATCCCGGCACTGCCCATCAGGCCCAGGCCCAGCGCGGCTTGCGCGAGCATGTTGTTATCTTCGCCGCTGGTGCTCAGCGGACGGCCCAGCACCAGGTACGACAGCGCCTGTTCCTGACTCATCGCCGGTTCGGAGAAGATCTGCGTGGTCGGCTGTTCGGCGCTGCCGCTCAGGCGAATACCGGCGATGATGTCGTCGGTCTGGCGGATCGCTTCGATGTCCAGATACGGCTGGTCGATGGGACCGGCGAACAACAGACGCGCACGACGCACCGTCAGGCGCTGGCCGTAGGCGCGATAGCGGCCGTCGTTGAGCCAGAGTTCGCCACGGGTGTCCATGTTGTCGCCGATGTGCACCTGACCTTGCAGATTCGCGGTCAGGCCGAAACCGGCAAAGCTCAGCTTGTCTTGACCGACGATTACGTCGATGTCCATTTTCATCGCGATCGGTGGTTTGCCCTCTTCGGTCTGCGCGCCAACGATGATCGTGTCGTCGGAGACTTTCACGGTTGATGGCGGCAGTTCGCGCACGGTGATTTCGCCTTTCGGCACCAGCACCTTGCCGGCAACTTTCAGCTCATCGCCGGCCATGGAAATCTTCAGGTCCGGGGCCATTTCCAGTTTGGCGTAGGGCTCGACGCTGACCGGCAATTGCGTGCCCTTGAGCGCCAGATCGACCACCAGCGCCTGCCCCCAGGCGACGTTGCCGTTGAGGCTGCCCTTGCCAGTCTTGCCGCTGTTCCAGCCACCGTCCAGGCGCATCGATTCGCCGGCGATCGCCGCAGTCAGTTGCAGATTCTGCAGCTCCATCGGCAGTTCGGCGCCGGACACTTCGCCATCGCTGAGCTGCACAGTGCCATTGACCAGCGGTGCGAGCAGGCCACCGGAAATAGTGCCGCTGCCGTTGAGCCGGCCGGTGAGTTTTTCCACCATCGGCACGAATGGCCGCGCCACCGACAGATCGAGGCCGGAAAGGCGGAACGAGCCGCTCAGCGGTTTGTTTTTCGGCAGCGGATTGAGCTGCGCCTGCACCAGCAATTCGCCGAGTTTGCCGCCGACAAAATTGAGCTCGGTGTCGACGCGCTTGGGCGTGAGCTTGCTGCTGAGTTTGAGGGTCTGGTAGGGGAAATCCAGCCAGCGATCCTTGTCGCGCACGCGCAGGGTGCCGCCGCTGGCATCGACACTGACCACGCCGTTCGGGCCGCTGGCCGGCAGGTCCAGTTGCAGATCGGCATTAAGCCGGCCCTGCCAGGCGAAGTCCTTGGGCAGCCATTGCGCAAGGCTTTCGATCGGAAATTGCTTGAGGTGATACCGCAGCTTCGGCTCGGGCATCAGGCGCTGGTCTTCGCCACACAGGCTGGCGTTGCCGGACAGCCAGCAATGCGCGCCGAAATTGATCTGGCCGTCCGCCAGGCGTTCCAGTCTGGCCGGGCTTTGCAGCTTCCAGTCCTGGCCACCGGCCTGAATGTCACCACTGGCCAAGCGTCCGCGCCAGTTGCCCTTGTCGAGGTTGCCGTCCAGACCCAGCGCCAGTTTCAGCTTCGGTCCGATCAGGTCGAGGTTGAGTTTCTGGCTTTTGATATCGCCCTGAGCACTGGCGGTCAGGGTGCCCAGCGAGGTATCGCCAGACTGAATGCCGCTGCCTTTGAGATTGATCTTCGCCCGCTGCGCGCTGTCGAGGGTGGCATCGAGGTTGAGGCTTTGCAGGCGATTGTCCTGGAAGGCCAGTTGCGAACCTTGCAGATCAAGCTTGCCCTGTGGCGCCTTCAGCGTACCGGCGACGTTGACCTGACCGTTGACCTGCCCGCGCAATTGCGGCCAGAGCTGGGCCAGACGCGGCAGCTTGATGTCGATCTGCCCGCCGAGTTTGTCCTGCAGGCTGCCCTTACCGTTGATGCTGTTGTCGCCGAGGCGGATCTGCAGGGCGTTGAGGTTCCACCGTTCGCCCGCGCCGTCAGCCTTGGCTTGCAGGATCGCCGGCTGACCGCGCAATTTGCCTTTGAGATCGAGGTTGGCGCTGAGGCTGAGCTGATCATTCTTCATCTCGCCCTTACTCTTCAACGGCCCGGCCAGAGTACCCGGCAGTTCGGCGACCCAGTACGCCGGGTTGAGCGCCGACAGATCCAGCGCGGTATCCCAGGCGATGCCGTCGGCGAAGCGCACATTGACGTGCCCTTCGGCCTTGCCCTGCCCGGCCTGCATGACCAGTTGCGGCAAGGCGATCTGTTCGAGGCTGCCGCTGAACGGACTGCTCAGGGTGAACGCCCCCGCCGGGCCATCCAGCGCGGCGTCGAAATTACCGAGGTACTGGCCGTCGGTGTAGGACACTTCGCCGGTAAAGGTGCGCAACGTCACTTGCGGCTCGTCGATTTCCGGATAGAGCCGGTGCCACGGGAAGTCTTGCCAGTTGATATTGGCCTGAGCGCTGAGGCCCTTGCTCCAGTCGACGTTGCCGGTGAGCTTGAGGCTTTGCGTGTCGTTGGCATTGAGGTCGAGGCCGGCGATCTGCGCGCCATTGGCGTCGACCTTGCCCTTGAGCAGCAGCGCCACTGGCGATTTTTCGGCGGGCAGCGTGGCGTTGCCGAGCAGTTGGTAACCGTTTTTCAGGTCGCCTTCGCCGGTGAGCACAAGCTGATTGAATTGCAGGGTGTCCGGCAGATCGGCGCTCGGCTTGAACGCGTCGCTGGTGATGCGCACCTTGGCCGGCAGGTTTTCCGCCAGCGCTTGCAGCTCGCCGTTCAACTGGCCGTCGAGGTAGCCACGGCTGTCGGCGTGCAGGTTGAGGGTTTTCAGCAGATCACCTTCAACTTTCAGCGCCAGCGTCCACGGCTCGCTGCCGGGAGACGGCAAAGTCAAATCGCCCTGAATCGTCAACGGCCAGTTGCCGCTCGGTTGCAGCAGGCCGGACAGGTTCAGGCTGAGCTCGTCGCGCTGCAATTTCACGCTGTCGATCTGCAGGCCCTGAGCGGTCCAGTGCGCCGCCAGTTGCAAGCCCTTGAGCTGTTCGCTGCCGTTGAACAACAGGCTGCCGACTTCGACATCGCCCAGTTCAATGGCCAACGGCAATTGCAGGTCCGGCAGTGTGATCGGGCCGCTCTCGGTGGTTTCTTCGCTCGGCGGGAATTGCAGGATCACCTGATCGGCCTTGAGCTGATCGATACACAAGGTCATGCGCGTCAGGCACAGCGGCGACCAGGCGAAGATCGCCTTGTTCAGCTCGACACGGCTGGTGTCCTGCTGCCACACCAGGTGATCGGCGCTCCACTGCCCAGCGAGGCGACCGTGGAAATTCTCCACGCTCAAGCCAGGTACAAGGCCCAGCGCCCAACGGCTGCCGGCCTGCGTGCCAAGCAGTGCAGCCAGGCTCAGGACGATCAACATGACCAGTGCCAACAGCGTCAGCGCCGTTATTTTCACACCACGCTTCACAGCTCAGGCCCCATGGAAAAGTGCAGCCGGATGCCGGCGTCGTCGTCCAGCGCATGGGCCAGGTCAAGGCGGATCGGCCCGACCGGAGAGACCCAGCGCACACCCACACCGACCCCGGTCTTGAGGTCGGGCAGTTCGAGTTTGTTGAAAGAGTTGCCTTGGTCGACGAAGGTCGCGACCCGCCATTTCTCGGCGATCGAATATTGATACTCGACGCTGCCGGCCACCATGTAGCGACCGCCAATCCGTTTGCCATCGGAATTTTTCGGCGACAGGCTCTGATAGTCGTAACCGCGCACGCTCTGATCGCCACCGGCAAAAAAGCGCAGCGATGGCGGAACCGAGTTGTAGCCGTTGGTGGCGCTGCCGCCGACCTGCACGCGGCCGAGCAAGCGGTGCCTGTCGAACACCGTGGTCAGGCCTTTGACCAGCGCGGTGCCATATAAAAGGTTGTTGTCCGAACCGAGGCCTTCCTTGGCCACTTTGCTTTCGAAGCTCAGGCGATAGCCGTTGCGCGGGTCGATGCGGTTGTCGCTTTTGAGGTACGAATAACTGATGCCGGGCATCAGCAACGTGCTCAGGCCGGAGTCGTCGCCGAGTTCGTATTCTTCACGTTGCCATTTCAACGAGATCACCCGCTGCCAGCCGCTGGGCAACTTGCTGTGCCATTCCGGGCCGAAGGTCAGCAGTTTGCTCAGGGTGTCGGAGCCTTCGATATCTTCGAACTGATAACCGCCGGCCCAGCGCAGTTTGTCGGTCAGTGGCGGGTCGAGCGGGATGTCGTAGAACAGCCCGACGTTCTGCCGGGGCGCCGAGAGTTCGGCCTCCCAGCCATAGCTGTCGCCCTGCGGGTTGACCCAGTGACGCGTCCAGTTGGCCTTGATCCGTGGCCCGACGTCGGTCGAATAACCGAGGCCCAGGCCCATGGTGCGCGGCTTGCGCGTGTCGAGTTTGACGGCGACCGGAATCACATCGTTCTGCGCTGCCGTCGGTGCTGCATCGACGCGCACGCCTTCGAAATAGCCGCTCGATTGCAGGTCGCGGTTGAGTTCGGCGATCAGTTCCGAGTCGTATGGCTCGCCTTCCTTGAACGGCACCATGCGTTGCAGCAGGTCTTCGTCGAACGGCGTGTCGCCCTCGAAACTGACTTTGCCCAGCGCATAACGCGGGCCGCTGTCGTAGATCAATTCGATGTCGGCCACGCCCGCGCGCGGATCGACCATGAGTTTCTGGCTGGTGAAATGACCGCTGAAGTAACCGAAGCGCGAGGCCTGGTTCTGGATCACCCGTTTGGCGTCTTCGTAACGGCCATGGTTGAGCACGGCGCCGGACTTGAGCAGGTCGCTTTTCGGTACGCGAAAGGATTTCAGCGAGGCCGCCGGGCCGTCGACACGCACGGTGACGTTGCGCAGGCGAATCGGCTCGCCGGGATCGATGTTCAGCACCAGACGCGGTTTTTCCCCGCCCTTGACGTCACTGTCGATCTGCGGCTGGTAGTAGCCCAGCGCCTGCGCCGCTTTGCGCGCCTGCTCTTCGGCGCCGCGACTGAAGCGCAGCAAGGCTTCTTCGTCGCGATCGCCGAGGCTGCCGATATAGCCTTCTATATTGGCCTTGAGTTCATCGTTGGACGGCTTGATCCGTACATCCAATTCACTTTGCGCCAGCGCCGCGCAGCTGGATAACAGCATCAGCACGCCGCTGGTAAATCTTCGTGGAAACTTCATAGGCGCGGATGCTATCACGGGCTCGGGAGCCTGATAGAACAGGTAATTTGTGAAGAAGTTCGATCGTTATCCCGTTGCTGTTTGTAACACCTGCGGATTGGCGTGGAAAAATACGTGTTCGCGCACCGGCCCGACGGCAACCTCGCCGATCTCCTGATAACCCTGCCTTTTATAGAATTCCAGGTAGCGCGGGTTGCCGGTGTCGAGCACCACCCCTTGCGAGGTTTCATCGACCGCGCACCAGTTGTGCACGGCGGTGAGCAATTGTTCGCCGTAGTGCTTGCCCTGAAACTGCGGGTGAACGCCGAGCAGCGGCAGCATGTGCACCGAGTCACCCGGCACGCATGCGCCGACGGCGTCGTGGTATTCCAGATAACGCCGGGTGCAGCGAAAACCGGTGCTGAGCACCATGCGCAAGCGCCACGCCCAGCTCTCGGTAACGCCCAGGCGCCGTTGCGGCGGTGCGATCAGGGCGATGCCGATCAAGCGATCGTTGACCAACAAGCCGATCGCCGGCAGGTCCTGCAGAAAATGCTGTTTGACCAGCTCGCGCACCGTCGCGCGCACGCGCTGTTCGTAGCCGGGACGCTCGGCTTCGAACAGGTAGCCGAAGGTCGGCTCGTGGCGATAGGCCTGATACAGCAACGAGCGGGCTTCGCGCGAATAGCCGCGGTCGAGCATGTGGATGTCGGCAACGGCGGTCTGGGTTTCAGGCATTGCAGTGATTCTCCCCGGAGGCGCGCTCGGAGACTGGCGCGCTTGTTGGTACGAACCTTTTGACGGTGGCGTGGTTCCCTCACAGGTTAGACCAGCCCTGGATCTTCATCGAATGTGAG
>NZ_WBRZ01000300.1:0-6270 GCF_008923895.1 Pseudomonas sp. GXM4 | reverse complement strand
TGTCTGACACTCCCTCTTCGCGAGCAGGCTCGCTCCCACAATGATTTTTAGCCGGCCATCGCCAGCCGGTTCCGCCCCTCGCGCTTTGCGACATATAACGCACTGTCGGCCCGGCGCAGCAAGCTGTCTGCCGACTCGCCCGGCAACAACGTCGAGCATCCCAGGCTCACGGTGATCTCGATCAACTGGCCATCGGCAAAATATTCCTCTGACTGCGTCGCCTGGCGCAAACGCTCGCCAACCATCGCCGCCGCTTCGCGACCGGTGTTGGACAGCAGGATCAGAAACTCTTCGCCGCCATAACGGAACACCATGTCGACGTTGCGCAGTTGCGCCTTGATCGACGCGGCAATGGCTCTGAGCACGTCATCACCGGCGCCATGCCCGTGGTCATCATTGACCCGTTTGAAGTGGTCGATGTCGAGCATCAGCACCGACAGCGGTTGCGCATGACGGCGCGACATGTCGATCTCGCGCTGCAAGGTCTGCTCCATGGCTACCCGGTTGCCAGCACCGGTCAACGGGTCGCGCAAGGCACTCTGGGTCGCGGCGCGATAGAGCAGGGCGTTGCGCATCGGGTACAGCAGGCAGGACAGTAACGACTCGAGGTCGCCCTGTTCCTTGTCGTTGAAACGCTGATTGCGGCGGAAGACCAGTTCGCCCATGTGCTCGCCTTCGTGGCTCAGGATGTAGCTGACCGAGTGGTGGCCGCGTGTGCCGAACTCCAGGCGCAAGTCACTGGCCTGATGCACATAGCTGAGCGCGTCCAGCGGCACCAGGCGTTGAATTTCGCGAAAGAACAGGCCAAGGATGCGCTGTGGCTCCAGGCTGGTTTGCAGTTGCAGGCTCATTTGCTGACGCAATTGCGCCAGGCTGGTCGGGCGCTCGATCAGCGCCGGTAGTTGACCGAAGCCCAGGCGCTGCAATTTGGCACTGTCAAAGTCAATTGCATGGGTCTGGGAAGGAGATTTCATATGGCGTGAGCCCCTAAGCAGTAAGTCTGTCTTACAGGCTGGGTGAGAGCGGCTATGGGCTGCGCGTCGTACTGATCCATCAGTCCCGTAGGACGTTTGGCGTAAGTTTAGTCTGCCGCAAGACGATCAGTCAGCTATCGAAATCGGCGTCTGCCCCATGGCCATCACACGGCATGTTTTGAGGGAATTTAGAGCGAAAGGCGTGCCATTCGGTTCGATTTAATTTAAAGCTTTTCGAATCAATGATTTGCTGGCGGATGCCGGGCGGTCGTGCTGGGTTATTGGCGGCTTTGTGACGGTTATCAGCGGCAATCGCTTGCCGCGCCAGCATTCTGCCGCGGCAACAAATGCGACGTATGGCCTTATTGGGCGTTGAACGCCTGGCCATTAACGCCTGCGCTGTCGGGGCCCATCAGGTACAGATACACCGGCATGATCTCTTCCGGTGTCGGATTGTTCAGCGGGTTTTCCCCCGGATAAGCCTGCGCGCGCATGCTGGTGCGCGTACCGCCCGGGTTGATGCTGTTGGAGCGTACCGGCGCAACGCCTTCCACTTCATCGGCCAGGGTTTGCATCAGGCCTTCGGTGGCGAATTTCGACACGCCGTAAGCGCCCCAGTACGCGCGACCCTTGCGCCCGACGCTGCTGGAGGTGAACACCACCGAAGCATCCTGGGACAGCTTGAGCAGCGGCAGCAGGGTGCTGGTCAGCATGAACATCGCGTTGACGTTGACCTGCATGACACGTATGAAGTTTTCGCCGGAGAGTTGTTCGATCGGCGTGCGCGGGCCGATGATCGAAGCGTTGTGCAGCAGGCCGTCGAGATGGCCGAACTCGGTTTCGATCATCGCGGCCAGCTCATCATATTGATGGGGCAGGGCGGTCTCGAGGTTGAACGGGATCACCGCCGGTTGCGGGTGGCCGGCAGCCTCGATTTCGTCGTAGACCTCGGTCAGATTGGCTTCGGTCTTGCCCAGCAGTAACACGGTGGCACCGTGGGCGGCATAGGTTTTCGCCGCAGCCGCGCCGATGCCACGGCCGGCACCGGTGACCAGAATGACCCGATCCTTGAGCAATTCAGGGCGAGCGGTGTAATCAAACATAAAAACCTCATAGTCCATTTGATGAAGACCTGCTTCATCCCTGTGGCGAGGGGATTTATCCCCGTTCGGCGGCGAAGCCGTCGCAAAATCTGTGTGTCACATTGCCTGGATGAAAGCGGGGGCCGCTTCGCAGCCCAGCGGGGATAAATCCCCTCGCCACACAGGGAGCTTGCAACAGTCAGGTCAGCAGCTGCACAGCGCGCTGTCGAGTACCTTGCGCAACTCCAGCGGGTGATCGACCACCACATCCGCGCCCCAGTGCCGTGGATTGTCGTCCGGGTGGATGTAGCCGTAAGTCACCGCAGCGGTCTTGGTCCCGGCATCGCGGCCCGATTCGATATCACGCAGATCATCGCCGATAAACAGCACGGTCGACGGATCCAGATCAAGCATCTTGCAGGCTAGGATCAGCGGCTCCGGATCCGGCTTGCTGTTCTTCACATGATCCGGGCAGATCAGCAGCGCCGAACGCTCGGCCAGCCCCAGGCGCTGCATGATCGGCTCGGCGAAGCGCACCGGTTTGTTGGTGACCACGCCCCAGATCAGGTTGGCTTTCTCGATATCGGCGAGCAGTTCGCCCATGCCGTCGAACAGTTTGCTATGCACTGCGCATCCGACCAGATAGCGCTCGAGAAACTCCAGACGCAGTTCTTCGAAGCCCGGCGATTCCGGATCCATCGAAAATGTCACCGCAACCATGGCCTTGGCCCCGCCGGAAATCTCGTCGCGGATGTGCTTGTCGTTGATCGGCGGCAGACCGCGATCGGCGCGCATCGCCTGGCAGATGGCGATGAAGTCCGGCGCGGTGTCGAGCAGGGTGCCGTCCATGTCGAAAAGTACCGCTCTGATGGCCATCGGCTTATTCCTCGCGCAGGGTCTGGATCATGTAGTTGACGTCAACGTCGTTGGCCAGCTTGTAGTGCTTGGTCAGCGGGTTGTAGGTCAGGCCGATGATGTCCTTGACGGTCAGGCCAGCCATGCGGCTCCAAGCGCCGAGCTCGGAGGGGCGGATGAATTTCTTGAAGTCGTGGGTGCCGCGCGGCAGCAGCTTCATGATGTATTCGGCGCCGATGATCGCGAACAGATACGCCTTCGGGTTGCGGTTGATGGTCGAGAAGAACACCTGGCCGCCCGGCTTGACCATGCGGAAGCAGGCGCGGATCACCGAGGATGGATCCGGCACGTGCTCGAGCATTTCCAGGCAGGTGACTACGTCGAACTGCTCGGGCATTTCGTCGGCGAGGGCTTCGGCGGTGATCTGCCGGTATTCGACGCTGACCCCGGATTCCAGCTGATGCAGTTGCGCGACCGCCAGCGGCGCTTCGCCCATGTCGATGCCCATTACGGTGGCGCCGCGCTGGGCCATGGCTTCGCTGAGGATGCCGCCGCCGCAACCGACGTCGAGGACTTTCTTGCCGGCCAGATTGACTCGCTCGTCGATCCAGTTGACCCGCAGCGGGTTGATGTCGTGCAGCGGCTTGAATTCGCTTTCACGGTCCCACCAGCGATGGGCCAGGGCCTCGAATTTGGCGATTTCGGCGTGGTCGACGTTGCTCATGTTCAATTCCTCGAAAAACCTGAAAAGGGCTGTAGCCGCGGATATAGCGCCGCGGTGTTTACGATTCGGTGTGGCCGCTGATGCGCTGGCCCCAGTGGCGGGCGGTCGCGCCCAGCTGTTGTTCGTCCATGCGGGTCAGACGCCGGTCGTCAAGCAGTTGCTTGCCGGCGACCCACAGGTGTTTCACGCAATCGCGCCCGGTGGCATAAATCAGCTGCGACACCGGGTCATACACCGGTTGCTGCGCCAGGCCGGACAGGTCGAAAGCGACGATGTCCGCAGCTTTGCCGATCTCCAGCGAGCCGACCTGCGCCTCGATCCCCAGCGCGCGGGCGCCATTGAGAGTGGCCATGCGCAAGGCGCGATGGGCGTCCAGCGCCGTGGCAGAGCCGGCCACGGCTTTGGCCAGCAGGGCAGCGGTGCGGGTTTCGCCGAGCAGGTCGAGATCATTGTTGCTCGCCGCGCCATCGGTGCCGACGGCAACGTTCACCCCAGCCTGCCACAAACGTTCGACCGGGCAGAAGCCGCTGGCCAGTTTCAGATTGGATTCCGGGCAGTGGATCACGCTGCTGTTGCTTTCTACCAGCAGCGCGAGGTCGTCATCGCTGATCTGGGTCATGTGCACCGCCTGGAAGCGCGGGCCGAGCAGGCCAAGGCGGCCAAGGCGCGCCAGTGGCCGTTCGCCGGTTTGCTCGACGGCCTGCTGCACTTCGAATGCGGTTTCATGCACATGCATGTGGATCGAGGCGTCCAGCTCCTCGGCGATGACCCTGATTTTTTCCAGGTTCTCATCACCGACGGTGTAGGGTGCGTGAGGGCCGAAGGTGATCTTGATGCGTTCGTGATGCTTGAGATCGCCGAACAATTCGACGCCCTGACGAATGGCTTCGTCGGCACTGCTGGCGCCGGGGATCGGGAAATCGAGGATCGGAATGGCGATCTGCGCACGGATGCCGCTGTTGTGTACGCGCTCGCTGGCGACTTTCGGGAAAAAGTACATGTCAGAGAAGCAAGTGATGCCGCCCTTGATCTGCTCGGCGATGGCCAGATCGGTGCCGTCGCGGACGAAATCCTCATCGACCCATTTGCCTTCGGCCGGCCAGATGTGGTTTTCCAGCCAGGTCATCAGCGGCAGATCGTCAGCCAGGCCACGGAACAGCGTCATCGCCGCGTGGCCGTGGGCATTGATCAGTCCCGGCGCCAACAGAACATCCGGCAGTTCGCGGATTTCTGTCGCGTTACACTTCAACGCTTCGGCGCGCGGGCCGATAAACACGATGCAACCGTCACGGATGCCCAGGCCGTGCTCCTTGAGCACCACGCCTGCCGGTTCGACGGGGACCAGCCAGGTCGGCAGCAATAACAGGTCGAGCGCAATGGCAGGTTTCGGCATCGAGGGTCGGTTCCAGTGCTTTTGTAAAGGATGGCGAAGTATACCCGAGCGTCTTCGCGGGGGGATCGCTATAATCGGCGGCTTTTGTTCATGAGTGCGGGGTGTGGGATGCGCGATCGACTGTTGGCTGCGGAGAAAGTAAAGGCCATCGATTGGCGTGATGGCGCGCTGCACCTGCTGGATCAGCGTATTTTGCCGTTCGAGGAAACCTGGATCGCCTACACCAGCGCCGCCGGCGTGGCCGAAGCGATTCGCTCGATGGTCGTGCGTGGCGCACCGGCTATTGGCATCAGTGCGGCTTATGGCATCGTCCTCGCGGCGCGGGCGCGGATTGCCGAGGGCGGCGACTGGTACGCGGCGCTGGAAGAGGATTTCGCGCTGTTGGCCGATTCGCGTCCGACCGCGGTCAATCTGTTCTGGGCGCTGGGCCGCATGCACGATCGCCTGGATCGGCTGAAAAGCAACGCCGATCCGCTGGCGGCGCTGGAAGCCGAAGCCATCGCTATTCATGAAAGCGACCGCGAGGCCAACCTGACCATGGCGCAGCTTGGTGTCGATCTGATTCGCAAGCATCAGGGCAACGCTCAGGCCATCCTGACCCATTGCAATACCGGCGCGCTGGCCACCGGCGGGTTCGGTACTGCGCTGGGGGTGATCCGCGCTGCTTATATAGAAGGCATGGTCGAGCGCGTTTACGCCGACGAAACCCGGCCATGGTTGCAGGGCTCGCGGCTGACCGCGTGGGAGCTGGCCAACGAAGGCATCCCGGTGACCTTGAACGCCGACTCCGCCGCGGCGCACATCATGAAAACCAAAGGCGTGACCTGGGTGATCGTCGGCGCCGACCGCATCACCGCCAATGGCGACGTGGCGAACAAGATCGGCACCTATCAACTGGCAGTTAACGCCATGCACCACGGCGTGCGCTTCATGGTCGTGGCGCCGAGTTCGACCATCGACATGAATCTCGCCAGCGGCGATGACATTCCGATCGAAGAGCGTGATGGCGCCGAGCTGCTGGAGGTCGGCGGTAAACGCGTCGGTGCCGATGTTGAAGCGTTCAACCCGGTGTTTGATGTCACCCCGGCGGATCTGATCGACGCGATCGTCACCGAGAAAGGCATCGTCGAACGCCCGGACACCGCGAAAATGGCCCAGCTGATGTGTCGCAAGCGCCTGCATTGACAGGCTTTGGTGTTGTGTTGAGCCATTCGCGAGCAGGCTCGCTCCCACAGGTTTTGT